>NZ_JACJQW010000059.1:0-32004 GCF_014696905.1 Nostoc sp. FACHB-190 | reverse complement strand
CAGCGCGGTTGTGGGACTTACAGGGCAGGGAAATTGCCAAGTTCCAGGGGCATGAGAATTCGGTCATCAGTGCCAGTTTCAGCCCCGATGGGCAGCGCATCCTCACCGCCTCATCTGACAACACAGCGCGGTTGTGGGACTTACAGGGCAGGGAAATTGCCAAGTTCCAGGGGCATGAGAATTCGGTCTACAGTGCCAGTTTCAGCCCCGATGGGCAGCGCATCCTCACCGCCTCAAGAGACAAGACGGGGCGGGGTGTGTTGATTTATGCTTGGCAGGTAGAAAGTTTAGAACAATTACTAGCGCGGGGTTGTGGATGGTTGCGTAACTATTTAATTTATGCGCCGAATTTGAGTGAGGGTGATAGGGGAGTTTGTCAGAGTGGGAATTAGCACTTCGACTGCGCTCAGTGACCAACTTCGACTGCGCTCAGTGACCAACTTCGACTGCGCTCAGTGAGCGGGGGTTTAAGGGTGTGGGGGTGTAGGGAAAGTAGGGGTTTATGGGTATGGGGGAAAAGGAAAATAGAGATATAGGTGCAGGGGTATGAGGGTGTAATACCAATTTTTTATAAAGCTGCATAGAATCAGATCCCCTTGAGCATCCCCTTAAAAAGCTACGGTGTACACACAAGTACTATCTGCAAGGGTTTCAGGCGTTATAGACCCCTTAAATTGTCATTACGAGCGCAGTGATAACGGAGCGAAGTAATCGCATAATCCCGTAGTTTTGGCGATTGCTACCCTTCGGGAACACTTCGTGAACGTCGTTCCTCTGGAGCGAGACGCTACGCGTAGCTTGCTTCCCCGCAGGGGTACGCAATGACAGGCTTTCAGAGCGATCGCAAAACTGAAAGCTAGACGACGAAACCAAACGATAGGTAGGATTTCAAGACTTGTGTGTACACCGTAGCTTAAAAAGGGGGGAACCAGAAAAACATCCATCAAAGTCCCCCTTAAAAAGGGGGATTTAGGGGGATCAAGATATGTGCAACTTCACATTAAATTGGTATGAGGGTGTAAGTATCCAAAACCCTTACACCCCATACCCTTTCACCCTCACACCCAATCCCCACAAAAAATTTTGATGCGTAAGTCCTGAAGTATATGGAGAAAAGAGGCTAGTACAACAAGGCAAAAGTAAAAAGGTAAAAGTAAAAAGGTAAAAGTAAAAAGGTAAAAGTAAAAAGGTAAAAGTAAAAAGGTAAAAGTAAAAAGGCAAAAGTAAAAATAAATAATAACGATACCACAAGATTTTTAGTAATTCTTTTTTTTTCAGAAATCAAATATGAGTCCTATATAGTAGATTTGATGGTTCTGATACCAATTCACGAAATTACTGATACAAATCACTTCCTCTACACCTTTGTTTCCGGTCGCCGAGTGGAGTCGAGGCGCTGCTTGCCTATCTGTATCATGTTTAGAGTGAAATGGTATGAGGTACAGCAAAAAATTTACTTATTACTCATTACTTAATACTCATGCACAGCTAATTTCAGTGAACTTTTATGACTTTATTAAACAAAGTAATTGCTGTAATTATTGTGAATAATTATTTTTGGTCAAAGTATATAAATTCAGACTATTTTGCTAACTAATTTTACGTAATTAGTGCATTTAAAAGAAAGAATGGTATGTTTAAAAAACGGCTGAATTAAGCCAAACAAGTCTTTAAATTTAGACTTTTAAATATTGGCTACGAAGAATCATTGCCAGAGGAACTTCTAATGCCTATCACACCCACTTACCCAGGAGTTTATATTGAAGAAATTCCTAGTGGTGTAAGAACTATTACAGGTGTAGCTACTTCTGTTACTGCTTTTATTGGTCGGGCTTTGCGTGGGCCAGTCAACGAACCTGTTACTATCAACAGCTTTGGTGACTTTGAGCGAATTTTTGGCGGACTGTGGATAGAAAGCACCCTGAGCTATGCTGTGCGTGACTTCTACTTAAACGGCGGTAGCCAAGCAATCATTGTGCGACTGTACCACAAAGATTCAGGAAAGCCAGAAGCTACGCCGCCTGAATCTGCTAAACCACATACAGCCAAGCTGACAGTCAAAGGATTGACGCTAGAGGCAGTTGATCCAGGTAGTTGGGGGAACTATTTACAAGCCCGCATTGATCACGATGTGCCGAAAGATAAAGAGGCTCAACAGCTTTTGGGCGTGAACCAAGCAGACTTATTCAACCTGACCGTTAAAGATACAAAAACTGGGGTAACTGAAAGATTTCGCAATCTTACTGTTCAGGATAGTCCCCGCAGAGTAGATAAAGTATTGGCGAATGAATCTCAGTTAGTTCGGGGGGGAGAATCCCTACCATCTACAGTTCCTACTGCTCACAGCAATGCCGACGAATCATCTAAAGTAGCAGATGCTGATCAAGCTTCAGATGGTTTACCTTTGGCTAAGGCTGACTTCACACCAGATGGAGCAGAAAATAATAAGGAAGGGCTTTATGCGCTCAAGAAAGCCGATTTGTTTAATCTCCTCTGCATCCCGCCGTACCAACCTGATGTAGATATTGAATCGGATTTGATTGCGTCAGCAGCTAAATTTTGTGAAGACCATCGGGCATTCTTGATTGTTGACTCGCCCAAGAGTTGGCAGACAAAAGATACTGCTAAATCTGGGATTGACAGCATTGGTACAAACAGTAATCATGCAGCCATCTTTTTCCCGCGTCTGAAGCAGCCTAACCCCTTACGGAACAATCAAATAGAAGAGTTTGCCCCTTGCGGTGCAGTGGCGGGTATCTTTGCGCGGACGGATGCACAGCGCGGGGTATGGAAAGCACCGGCTGGTTTAGAGGCGACTTTAGTTGGCGTACCCCAATTAAGCGTATCTCTCACAGATGCAGAAAATGGCGAGTTGAATCCCTTGGGGATTAATTGTTTGCGTACCTTACCTGCGGCGGGTCGGGTAATTTGGGGCGCACGCACTCTGCAAGGAAACGATCGCCTGGCTTCGGAATGGAAGTATATTCCCGTCAGACGTTTGGCTTTGTATATCGAAGAAAGTCTTTATCGTGGTACGCAATGGGTAGTGTTTGAACCGAATGATGAGCCTCTATGGGCGCAAATCCGCTTGAATCTGGGGGCTTTCATGCACAACTTATTCCGCCAAGGTGCTTTTCAAGGTAAGTCACCCAGAGAAGCTTATTTTGTGAAGTGCGATCGCGAAACAACCACGCAAAATGACATCAATTTGGGGATTGTGAAAATCGTCGTTGGCTTTGCACCACTCAAGCCAGCTGAGTTCGTCATTATTCAACTACAGCAAATTGCCGGACAAATTCAAGCATAGTGAGGCGCAATGGCACAGTTTAGCGTTAATCCACAACGGTTTGACCCCTACAAAAACTTTAAGTTTCGCGTGAAGTGGGATGGTCGATATGTCGCAGGTGTGAGTAAAGTTGGTAGTTTGAAGCGGACGACGGAAGTTGTCAAGCACCGTGAAGGCGGCGATCCGAGTAGCGATCGCCTCTCGCCAGGACGCAGCACCTACGAAGCCATTACTCTGGAACGGGGGGTGACTCACGATACAGAGTTTGAAAAATGGGCGAATAAAGTTTGGAATTACGGTTCTGGCTTGGGTGCAGAAGTTTCTCTCAAAGATTTCCGCAAAGATATCATTATCGAAGTTTATAACGAAGCTGGACAGTTGGCTATTGCCTACAAAGTTTATCGTTGCTGGGTTTCTGAATACCAAGCATTACCTGAACTAGATGCCAATGCCAATGCGATCGCCATTCAAACTCTCAAACTAGAAAACGAAGGCTGGGAGCGAGATTATGAAGTAGCAGAACCGAGTGAACCAAGCCTTGCCTAGCCTGCTGTTTAATTATTTTGGGAGAGCTAACGAATGCGCCCATTTACTGCCAGCGATGTAATTACAGTTTGGGAGTTAGGACAGCAGCTGCACCCGCTAGAACGGGCAGTATTGCTGTTATCATTCGCCTACCCTGATCAATCTCAGCAGCAGTTGGCAATGCTCAGTGTGGGGCAGCGCGATCGCCGTTTGCTGTTATTGCGACAGATGACTATGGGTTCTCAACTCCATAGTGTGACGACCTGTCCCAACTGTGGCGATCGCTTGGAGTTTGCGTTGAATATCTCAGACATCTATATTAATGAATCATTGGGTAGTTCATACGAAAACAAAACAATTCAAATTGCAGGATTTGAGTGTCAGTTTCGTTTACCCAATAGTCATGATTTGGCAATCTTAACAGCAGCTCAAACGATTGAGGAAGCATACTGCTCTTTAATCGAGCGTTGTGTTTTACAAATCAGTCAAGCTGGCACTCCCGTTTCTTGGGAAGCCCTACCGTCTGAGATAATCGAGCAATTAGCCCAGCACATAGGCAACTGCGATCCGCAGGCTGAGATATTGCTGGATCTGGATTGCCCAAACTGTCAGCATCGCTGGCAGGCAATATTTGATATCGTTGCGTTTTTCTGGGCAGAACTCGATGCTTTAGCCAAGCGATTACTGCAAGAAGTTCATACTCTAGCTAAAGCCTATGGTTGGCACGAGGCAGAGATTTTATCCATGACTGCTACCCGACGGCAGTTTTATCTGGACATGGTGATGTAAATGGCAGATTTCTTTTCTCGATTAGTAGAGCGCAGCCTGGGTGTAAGTCCCGTGGTGCAACCTGCGATCGCGCCCAGATTTAGTTCTGCACCTGCGATTATAGATGAAGTCAATCTGCAATGGCATCGTGAGGTGGAAAATTCTCCCACTCCAGTCAATGCTAATCCATCCGTCGGGGAGCCTTCTCCCCAGAATATTACCTCTGTTCAACCTGACTTAGCTAATAATCAGGTTCCAGGACAAGCACAACAAAATCCCCTTACAACACCGTCACTGCTAAACCAGTCCATACAGTCATCAAACCTGAAACAAGTTATTCCCCCGATAACACAGGCGATCGCGCCTAGTCAATTCATTGCGGAACCACCGAATCAGAAAGCTGCTCTAGAACCTTTTCAAGTTTTCAAAGCGGGTGAGTTCAATTCCCCGATGACACAGGCGATCGCGCCTAGTCAATCCATTGCGGAACCACCGAATCAGGAAGTTTCTCTAGAACCTTTTCGAGTTTTAAAACCCCGTGAGCAAATTCTGGGCGAAAATCCTTCGCTGGTCATGGACGGTGAATTAGCAAACGCACCTGAAATTGTTGCTGACAGGGCAACAGTTCCCATAAGCAAACCAAGCGGTACAATAGCAACTCACCAAGTTCCACTGGCTCAATCTGCTGTATCATCTCCATTGCCACAGGTTGCAACCGAGCCAGCAGCACCTCCCACGATTCGCGTTAGTATCGGCAGGGTTGAAGTCCGGGCAATCATGCCAACCCCACCTGCACCTAAAGCCACTCCAGTCCGTTCTCGTCCGGCAGTGTCGCTGGATACTTATTTGCAGCAACGGGGGAGGAAGCCATGAGTAATCATTTGGCGATCGCCACTGTGACCGCAACCCTGAAACGTGTCCTCGAAAATGCCGTGACGGGCAAAGTTCCAGGGACTTCAACAACGATTACGGTAGGGCAACCAGACCCCAAAGATGCGGCTACTAGTAATGATGGCAGAGTGAACATTTTCCTTTATCAGGTCACTCCCAATTCGGGCTGGCGCAACGCCGATTTGCCGACTCGTCGCGCCGATGGTTCTTTGAGCCAACGTCCACAATTGGCACTTGATCTTCACTATCTCCTCAGCTTTTACGGGGATAAAACCAAACTATTGCCTGAAAGATTGATGGGGTTAGTGATGAAAACCCTGCATACTAAACCGTTTTTGCCACGGCAGCTGATTCAGGATACGGTAGCAGATAACGCAGCTATTTTACAAGGATCAGACTTAGCAGAACAACCGGAATTTGTCAAGTTCTCACCTGTGTCGCTGTCATTGGAAGAGTTATCTAAAATCTGGTCAATCTTTTTCCAGACACAGTATGTATTGTCAACAGCTTACCAAGGGACAGTTGTTCTCATTGAACCCGATGATGAACCAGTCGTGAGTTTGCCTGTGAGCGATCGCAGCATTACAGTGAGTGCCACGCCTCCCACTGTCCCCGCTTCACCACCAACCATTACACAAATTCGCTCACAAGCGGGAGCCGGGGAACCCATTACCCCAGGTAGTCGGTTGCTGATTCAAGGGCAGAACTTCGCCCAGGGAGAAATCAGCTTTATTCAGTTGCAGGATCAGCAAATTAACGTAGAAAACATTCACAACACTGAAATCATCCTGACGTTACCTGACGTTACAGAGGAAGGGGTGAAAACCTTGCAGATTGTTTACCAAAATGGCATTCGTTCCAATCTGGCAAGGTTTATTGTCCGCGCTGCTGGAGGTGTCACCCCATGAACCTTGTTGCAGGCGATCGCTGGCAATCTGCTAACCACCAGTATCTTGTAGCTGCATTGGCAGTTGTGCGGCAGAAATTGGAACAGTTTGTTCAAGATCAGGAAGGGGCTGAAGTATCCCAGGATACTGCTGACGATTCACAGCAGCGATTAACTTTGATTGCGGCGGCAATGACTGAACCCCCGTCCTTAGAAGTTGTTTGCAACACATTTGATTTATCTGACTTTGAGCGAGATGTTTTGCTGTTGTGTGCCGGGATGGAACTGGATGCGGCTTTCCCTCGTTTGTGTGCCACAATTCAGGGACGAGAACAGCAGGCTTATCCGACCTTTAGTCTGGCGTTGACGGTGTTTCCAGATGCTCATTTGAGTGCGATCGCTCCTTCTTCTCCCCTGCTGCACTGGCGATTAATTGAAGTGGAGGAGAGCCGAGTTTTCACCTTGAGTCCATTACGACTCAGCCGTTGGGCATTGCTGTATTTAATGGGAATGCCCCACCTGGATCGAGAGTTGAGTGTGTTGATGAAACCTGTGGTAAATCGCGGAGCATTGCTGCCTTCCTATGAAGCGATCGCCGATCAGTTATCAACCACCTGGGTTGAAGGTTCCGAGCGGGGAGTGTTGCCGATTGTGCAGTTGTGTGGGGAAGAAGTAACCGCAAAATGGGCGATCGCGGCTACAGCTTGCGAACAGGTAGATTTGAATTTGTATCGGCTCTCGGCTCAAGCCATTCCCCAGGAGCGGCGGGAGTTAGAAACATTCTTGCGTTTGTGGCAAAGGGAAGTCATCCTGAGCGATCGCGCTTTGCTGGTGGATTGTGATAGTGGGTATCGCGATGACGTTGCCCAGGAAAGCGCCCTGCATCAACTGTTGGAAGAAATTGCTGGTATTGTGTTGGTGAGCAGTCGCGATCGCCGTCGGTTGCCCCAGCGTCCCAACCTGACAATCGAAGTCAGCAAACCCACTCCCACTGAACAACAAGCTATCTGGAAAGCGGCTCTGGGAGAGCGTCAGACAGAGGTGAATGGACAGGTCGAGGCTTTAGTGGCTCAATTTGATTTGAGCAGTAGTGCGATCGCTGCCGCCTGTATCGCCGCCAGTTCTCCCCCATCCTCCCCCTCTCCCCTTTCCAGCCAACTTTGGGACATTTGCCGCCTGCAATCCCGCCCCCGATTGGAAGAACTGGCGCAGCGCATTGAGCCTGCGGCTACCTGGGAGGAACTGGTATTACCAGAAGCCCAACGGCAAGTTTTACGGGATATTGCGGTGCATGTGCGCCAGCGATCGCAGGTTTATGATACCTGGGGCTTTCGGACGAAGGGGAATCGGGGATTGGGCATCAGTGCGCTGTTTGCTGGCAGCAGTGGCACAGGCAAGACGATGGCGGCAGAGGTGCTGGGGCGGGAGTTGCGGCTGGATTTGTACCGGATTGATTTGTCGTCGGTGGTGAGCAAGTACATTGGCGAGACGGAGAAGAATTTGCGGCGGGTGTTTGATGCGGCGGAATCGAGTGGAGTGATTTTGCTGTTTGATGAAGCGGATGCCCTGTTTGGTAAGCGCAGTGAGGTAAAAGATAGCCGCGATCGCCATGCCAATATTGAGGTGAGCTATTTGTTACAGCGAATGGAAGCCTATCGGGGTTTGGCGATTTTGACAACAAATTTGAAGGATGCGCTGGATCAGGCATTTCTGCGGCGGATTCGGTTTATTGTGCAGTTTCCCTTCCCGGATTTGCCGGAGCGGGTGGAGATTTGGCGACATATTTTCCCAGCAGCAACGCCGACGGAGGGGTTGGAGGTGGAGAAGTTGGCGCAGTTGAATGTGGCGGGGGGCAATATTCGCAATATTGCGATGAATGCGGCGTTTTTAGCGGCGGAGGCAAAGGAGGCGGTGCAGATGAGTCATGTGTTGCAAGCAGCAAAGCGGGAATATGCCAAGTTGGAGAAATCGTTGACGGATGGAGAGATTCGGGGATGGGTGAAATGAATATTGAGTTGCAGATTGAGGAGTTAGTGTTACATGGGTTTGCCCAGAAGGATCGGGGGCGAATTCAACAGGCTATTGAACAAGAATTGACTCGTTTACTCACAGAACAAGGTATTCCTGCTTCACTTTCGCGCAGTCACGAGATTCAGCAGTTGCAGAGTGGTTCGTTTAATGTCAAAGCAGGAATGGGAGTAGAGGCGATCGGTTCTCAGGTGGCGCAGGCGATTTATGGAGGGATGGGGCAATGAAGACACAGGTGCCAGCGAAGAAGACGGACAGTGGAGTGGGAGGGCGATCGTATTTACCCGTATCCAGTCACAAATCTCCTGATGTTTTATCAGACTTTTCTTCTGAAACTGAGCTAGAGAACTCTGCTTTACATCCTGACGGCTACAATCTTGCCAATATACCAATTTCTGCGAAACTTCCTGAAAATAATCAACGAAATAGAACTCATAGTTTAACAAGTAAACTGCCAATTCAGGCAAAACTTACGATTGGTCAACCGAATGACAAGTATGAGCAGGAAGCTGATCGGGTTGCAGAGCAGGTGATGTGTCAGAAAAATATACCAGCTACCCAAAAAAGCAGATTAGGAAATACAGAAGGAAGCCAGCTACATGAGTATAAAGGAGAGAAAAGATCGGCTGAACAAGCAATGGATTTAACAATAAGGAAAAGTGTGGGTAAAGGACAGCGACTTCCCGACAGAATCAGGGAATCAATGGAGAGTTCAATAGGGGCGGACTTTAGCAGTGTTAATGTTCACAAAGATGAGCAATCCGAGCAACTCAATCAATCACTTCAAGCAAAAGCTTTTACTATAGATCAGGATATTTTCTTCCGACCTAAGGAGTATAACCCAGCGAGTAGTGAAGGCTTGAAGCTGATTGCTCATGAGTTGACCCATGTGTGTCAGCAGAGTGGTCAAAAGATTAAGCCAAGGCAAGGGAATACAATAGCAGATTTAAAAAGATCAGAACAGGGTATAGGATCAAGAATCCAACGAGTCGAAACCGAAGAGCGCAAATCGGAAGCAGAAGAAATAAGCAGTATCCCAGCAAGAATAGAGTACATAAAGGCAGAGTTAGTTGCGACAGAAAAAGAGAAATTAGAAATAGAGGAGCAAAATTGGCAAAATAGTCAAAGGCACCAAATGAATAATGTAAGCACTGCCAATAGCGAGGAATTTCCAACTTGGGTAAGAAATGTGTTATCCGGCACAATACCGGATATGCAAGAATCGGTAGAAGGAGATCGAAAATGGGATGCTGTCGATGATCGGCAGCAAAAACTAAAGAAAGAGTTGGAAAAACAATGTATAGCCCAGAAGCAGAAAATAAATCCAGAGCATAGGGAAATGAACACAGGAATACATAGATTTTTAAGAATTATACCAAGTTTAGCGAGTCAGTCAAAACGCTCCTTCGGCATCAACAAGAATACAAAATAAGACGTGTTCAGGCATCAGGGCAGGAAGGTTCATCATGCATTTGAAATTTATTTCAGAGCTAGACGTTTGCCTATCATTACGAATACTGAACAATTAGCAGCCGAAATGACTGGGGTATAGAGTGCATTCTCCCATTTTCTCATTATTTTCGTCTGTCAAGTACTTTCAAGAAGGTCTAGCCTAATGACCAGTTTTCCGGGTTCTCCTCGTTTATTTAAAGGCGCACTCATCGGTTTCGATATCGCCAATCCAATTCCTAAAGTGATTCCGTTTCAATACAACCCTGAAACCCTAACTCGCTCATTGGAACCACAAATGCAGGGCAATGATCAGGCAGGTTCTACCGTGGGTTTACGGCTGAGTGGAGCGGCAGCAGAAAGTATCAATATTGATATTGAAATGGATGCCACGGATCAGTTAGAAAAAGGCAAAGATATTGCTGTTAACATGGGCATTTATCCCCAACTTTCAGCACTCGAAATGCTAGTGTATCCTGCCAGTTCGATGGTAATTGCTAACACAATTATGCTGGCTGTGGGAACGATTGAAATTATGCCACCACCACCCAAATTAACGCTGTTTATTTGGGGACAACGCCGCATTTTACCCGTAAACATTACCAGCTTCAGCATTACCGAAGAAGCCCATGACACAAACCTGAATCCAATTCGGGCTAAAGTCTCTTTAGGAATGCGAGTTTTGACCTATTCCGATTTGCCAATTACCCATCCCGGTTATCATTTATATCTGGCTCATCAGGTTGTTAAAGAAACAATGGCAACATTGGGAACAGGCACCAGCTTAAATAATTTATTGGGGACAAATATTAAGTTATTAAGCTGATTGTGGATTTAAATCCGGTTTTTATGTTTAATGAATACCAGGCATTTATAAACTGTAGAAAAAGCAGGTAAAAATCATTCAATTAACTCACATCAAACCAACTCACGAGGTAATTTAATCAGAGGATGTTTGAAAAGTGATTTCGTTGTAGTAAACCGTTTTAGATCCCCCTAAATCCCCCTTAAAAAGGGGGACTTTCAGAAGCTTTCTCTCCCTTTTTAAAGGGAGGAATTTAGAAGATTTTTATCCCCTTAGAAAGAAGGAATTTAAGAAGCTTTCTTTCCCCTTGAAGAAGGGGGATTTTAAGAATCTTCTCCCCCCTTTTTAAGGGGGGCTAGGGGGGATCAACAAGTGCCTAAAATCACAGTTAACCACTTTTCAAACAACCTCTAATAATAAACGCCTATCAAACTAACAATCTTGAATCAGGATTCAAGCGGATTTAGACATATCTGAAAAACTTCCCACAAAGGGGTCAATCATGTTCGATCATACCAGTCGCTACTACGAATTAGAAACCGCCACTCTCATCACTGCTGAAGGGCGACATCTCTCTTATAAACGGCGACGCTTTCTCCCCCAGGCAGAAACTTTATCCAGGGTGCTGGAGATGCGAGTCAAAGAAGGCGATCGCCTGGATACCCTCGCCGCAGATTTGTTGGGCGACCCCGAACAATACTGGCAAATCTGCGATGCCAATAACGCCATGAATCCCTTTGATCTGACTGCGGAAATTGGGCGAACTCTGCACATTGCCCAGACCCAAATTTAGGAAAATATTACTATGTTTTTCCAGGGTATTCGCCTCTCACTCTTAATTGGCCCCACCGTGCCACTTCCGGCTCCCCCCAACCTGATTCA
Organism: Nostoc sp. FACHB-190; assembly: GCF_014696905.1. Taxonomy (NCBI): domain Bacteria; kingdom Bacillati; phylum Cyanobacteriota; class Cyanophyceae; order Nostocales; family Nostocaceae; genus Nostoc; species Nostoc sp. FACHB-190. Next base: position 20,484 of record NZ_JACJQW010000059.1, on the reverse strand, counting down.
AGCCTTAGACAACATCGAAATTACCCAAACCGATGAAGGGCGATCGGGGTTTCAGTTGTCCTTTAAAGCCGATCGCACTGGTCTATTTGCCGCCATCGACTATCCCATCCTCAAACTGCCCTTACTGCGTCCTTTCAATCGTGTCATCGTTGTCGTCACCGTCAACGCCATTCCCCATGTATTGATGGATGGCATCATCACCCACCAGCAGTTGTCCCCCACCAGCAACAACTCTGGCCTGCTCACAGTCACAGGCGAAGATGTCAGCGTCATGATGGACATGGAAGAAAAGATTGTCGCTCATCCTGCCCAACCGGATATTGCGATCGTGCCGAAAATCATTGCCACCTATGCCCAATACGGATTGATCCCCACGGTAATTCCCCCCGCCTCCCTCGATGTTCCCAACCCCGTGGAGCGGGTTCCCGTGCAGGTAGGCACTGATTTGGAATACCTGGAAGAACTGGCGGAGCGGTACGCCTATGTATTTTACATCTCTCCCGGCCCTGTTCCCGGCACCAATACCGCCTATTGGGGGCCACCCACCCGTGCAGGCATTCCCCAACGCGCCCTTTCCGTCAACCTGGGAACCTCTACCAACGTCAACTCCATCAACATCCAGCACAAAGCATTGACCCCCACCTTTGTGTCGGGATTGGGAGAAGATAGCCTGACAGCGCGTAGCCTTCCAGTCAAAACCTTCTCTAGCCTACGGTTGCCCCTAGCAACCCAATCCGCCATGCTGAGAACTGCCAAAGCCCGCACAGTCCTGCCCAAAAATACCGCAGGCTTAACCTACGCCCAGATGCTGGCTCGCGCCCAGGCGGTTACTGATGCTTCGATGGATCAGGTGGTGGAAGCAACTGGAGAACTGGATGTAGTACGCTACAACGGGGTATTGAAAGCACGGGGGTTGGTTGGCTTGCGTGGTGTAGGTAGCACCTACGACGGCTTGTATTACGTCAAGAATGTCACCCATCAATTGCGATTAGGTGAATACAAACAAAGCTTCACCCTGACTCGCGAAGGGGTGGGAACAACAACACCAGTGGTCATTCCATGAAACGATTTTTCGGCAAATATCGGGGAAAGGTAACTCAAAACGTAGATCCCCAAAAGATGGGAAGAATCCAAGTGAGCGTTCCCTCGGTTCTGGGCGGTGGTCGCTTCAGTTGGGCAATGCCTTGTGTACCCTATGCAGGGAAGAACGTGGGCTTCTTTGTCCTGCCGCCAATTGGTGCCAATGTTTGGGTAGAGTTTGAAGGCGGTGATCCAGATTACCCGATTTGGAGTGGTTGTTTTTGGGGAATGGGTGAAGTTCCTACCGAGTTTGCCCTGGCTACCAAAAAAGGTTGGAAAACAGAGAGCATTACCCTGACCCTTGACGATGGCCCAGGCGGAGGATTCACCTTAGCAGTTGAGCCTCCCCTAGTACAAGTACCGCTCAAATTAGTATGTAATACCCAAGGAATTGAAATTAACTGTAATCCAGCCATTATTAAGCTGGCTACTTCCGGGATTGAGATGAGCAACAGTCCCGCAACTGTGAAAATTTCGGCATCAGGCGTAGAATTAGACACCCCACCAGCAACAGTCAAACTTTCCTCAGATAATATTGAACTGAGTAACGGTGCTGCCAGCGTCAAACTTTCGCCTGCTAGTGTTTCCATCAACAATGGTGCTTTGGAGGTGATGTGATGCCTGGTTTTTTATTACACCAAGGTGCGACGGTTTTATGTCTACATAGTGGCTCGGCACAACCCATTGTTGTCAACCCACAGGTGAAAGTCTGTGGAGAACCGATTGTCACGCAGACGAGTACCTATGCGATCGCAGGTTGTCCCAACACTCTGCCATCTGGGACACCCCAACCCTGCGTGACTGCTTCCTGGGTGGTGGCGGCGACACGAATAAAAGCGAACGGAATGCCCGTCCTTTTACAAGATTCTCAAGCCGTCTGCACACCTACAGGTACGGGATTAACCATTGCAGCCACCCAAGTTCGAGTCAAGGGTATGTAGCAATGAATACAGAAATTGCCTATCCATTCCAAATTGATGACAGCAGTCGCCGCATTGCCAACGCTTCCCCCGACGACCATATCCGCCAAATGATTGAGCAACTGCTATTTACCATACCAGGAGAACGAGTCAACCGCCCTACCTTTGGCAGTGGGTTAATGCAGTTGGTGTTTGCTCCCAATAGCGACGAAATGGCAGCAGCTACTCAGTTTCTTGTCCAGGGAGCATTACAACAATGGCTGGGTGATTTAATTCAAGTGGAAGCTTTACAAGTTACAAGTGAAGAATCTACCTTACGAGTTATTGTGCAGTATACCATTCGTCGCAATCAAGAACGCCAAATAGCCCAATTTGAGCGAGGTGGAGTAGGATGAGTGACATACAACTTGATGATTTCTCCCGCAACTTGCGAAGAGATAGGATTATTTCTCATCCTCAACAAATTGGTCTGGATTATATTCAAGTAGAAACTAATCCCCTACAGTTAAGGCTCTATTTTCTGCCTGGGGTAGAGACTAAGTACAATTCTCTATCCCAAATCACAGCCGCCAATATTCGCATTACCAGAGGTGCAAACGTCACAACTAACTTACAGGTACAGGTAATCACTCCTAGTCCTCCTAACATCCTGCAAGTCCAACTCCTACAGGTGCAAGACAGACAACAAGACACATCTGCATCAGAAAACTTCCCAGTTTATACCCTAGAGTTAATCAATGTAGCGCACCTCGATCCATTCTTCTCCCAGGCGAGTTTCTCCCTAGAAGTCGATAAACCTAGTCCTTTCGATCCATTGCGATCGCTCCCCAGTTTACCAGAGCCACCCTCAACCTTAGAAATTGATTATCTAGCTAGAGATTACAGCAGTTTTCGCCAGTTAATGCTTGACCGTTTATCGGTCGTCATGCCCCAGTGGAAAGAACGCCACCCAGCCGATTTAGGCATCACCTTAGTAGAAATTTTAGCCTATGCAGGCGATCGCCTCAGTTATTACCAAGATGCCGTAGCAACAGAAGCTTATCTAGGAACAGCAAGACGACGCATTTCCATCGGTCGCCACACCAGATTAATTGACTACACCATGCACGAAGGCTGTAATGCTCGTGTCTGGGTGCAAGTGCAAGTCAACGAAGTTACCCCAGCAGGGCTATTATTACCAGCCAGAACTAAATTAATCACTAAAAGTACCAACTCATCCCCAGGAGTAGCCATGACTCCGGCTGAGTATGAAAAATTATTATTCCAGCAAACCCAGATATTTGAAACAATTTATCCCCTCACCCTCTTTAACGAACTCAACGAAATTAATTTTTATACCTGGGGAGCCAGGGAATTTTCCTTGCCTCTAGGGGCTACCCGTGCCACATTACAAGGGAATTTAGCCAACTTAAAGGCAGGGGATGTACTGATTTTGGAGGAAATTCAAAGTAAAACCACAGGTAATGCCCCTGACCCCAAACATCGCCACGCGGTACGCTTAACTAAAGTCACTCCTCAACAAGATACACTCTTTGCTCAAGAGATTACTGAAATTGAGTGGCATCCTGAAGACGCTTTACCATTCCCCTTAGACATTGCCATTTATCAAGACACTCAATCTCTAGAAAACATGAGCATTGCCCAAGGTAATATTGTACTGGCAGAGCATGGCAGAAGAATTACCGCCGAAAAACTCCCACCCGTACCCCAAACCGGACGCTATCGCCCACAACTGCAAAACATTGGCTTGACACACGCCGTTGTTTATGATGTGGTGAAGGGAAAAGAACAGTCAGCAAATCAAACCCTGACCCAAAACCCTGATGCAGCCACACCGATGATCGAGATCCATGAAGAGAAATCTGATAGGATTTGGTGGGCGAGACGTGATTTATTGAGTAGCGATCGCTTTGCTAATGATTTTGTGGTGGAAATGGAAAGTGATGGTATTGCTCATTTGCGTTTCGGGGACGGAGTGCGGGGCAGAAAACCAACTAGCCAAAATCAATTAATAGCAAACTATAGAGTCGGCAACGGTATACAGGGTAATGTCGGCCATGATGCGATCGCACATATTGTCTGCGATGCTGAAATCGGAAAAAAGATTATACAAGTGCGAAATCCCTTACCAGCACAGGGAGGTACAGAACCCGAATCTATTGATCAGGTGAGGTTGTACGCCCCAGAAGTGTTTCGGAATCAACAGCAACGCTGTATTACGGCGGCGGACTACCAAAAAGTTTTAGCACGTCACCCACTAGTGCAAACAGCCGCAGTTACTATTCGTTGGACTGGTAGTTGGAACACTGTCTTTATTGCGGTGAAAGGTCGGAAAAATCAACCCATCGACGAAACTTTTAAAGCCACATTGCGGCAATTTATTGCACCCTACCGCCTCACTGGCTATGACTTAGAAATTACTGCACCACAATTTGTCCCTTTAGATATTGCCTTAACAGTGCAAGTAGCACCGGGATACTTTGCCAGCAGCGTCAAACGGCTGCTATTGGAAACCTTTAGTAACGTAGACTTGCCCAATGGTAGGCGTGGTTTTTTTCACCCAGACAACTGGAGTTTTGGTCAACCAGTTTATGTAAGTCAAATTGTCAAAACAGCAATGGAGTTACCAGGAGTTGTGCAAGTAGAGATGCCAATTAAGCGGTTTCAACGCTGGGGTTCGCCTGAAGGAAACGAAATCGAGACAGGAAAAATTGCGATCGCGCCTTTGGAAATCGCTCATCTCGACAATAACTTAGATGCGCCAGAAAACGGCAGAATTGAGTTTAACTTAAAGGGTGGCTTATGAATAGTTCAGATTTCATTTCAGAGCAACCTGCTAACTACAATCCGCCTGGATTAAGTGCCTTGGCTTACCGCATAGGCACTCACCCCACCTTATTTAAACGTCTATTAGCAGGTTTACCAACCCAAGAAATTCTCCAGAGTCCCGACGCACAAAAGCCACAACATCCCCTACATAAACTAACTACACAACATCTTGATGATCCTGCGATCGCCCTCCTTGATGCTTGGGCAGTGGTTGGAGATGTCCTGACGTTTTACCAAGAGCGAATTGCTAACGAAGGATATCTGCGAACAGCCACTGAAGACCGCTCGATTTTAGAATTATCGCGTACAGTTGGTTATAAACTCAATCCTGGTGTTGCTGCTAGTACATACCTCACTTTTACCGTCGAAGATGCACCAGGTTCAGCCCAAGAAGTTACAGTTCCTGTCGGCACAAGGGTGCAGAGTATTCCCAAAGCACCAGGAGAACTTCCCCAGACCTTTGAAACTATTGCAGAGATAAAAACACGAGTTGAGTGGAATAGCCTCAAGCCCGATATTTCCCCAAAATTCGACACGCCAAAATTTGATCAAGACACAACTGAACTAAGTTTACAAGGAACAAATACTAGACTTCAGCCCGGCGATCGCATTTTAATTATCAGTGATACAGGGGGTGATAACACTGCTCCTTTGCCTGTTTCACCTGATCCCAATGCAAATCCTCCCAAGCGTGAATTTAGATTTTTCTTAACTTTGGAATCTGTAGAAACTGATGCCCAAAACAACTTTACATTGATTCGCTGGAATAATAACACAAAACAAACACTACCAGCAGTGTTAGTAAATGCAACACACAGTTCCGCTAATAATCTGCAAGTATTCGCCTTTCGACAGCAAGCATCGCTTTTCGGTCATAATGCTCGCGACTGGAGTGAATTATCCCCGGAAATTAAACGCAAATATAGCCCTAGTCAGTTTGGTAGCGAAACTATTAATTGCACTGGCATAACTATAAGAGTAAATAATGATGCAGTCTTCACCACATCTATTAACAAAGGTGATATTATCACAGTTGCTAATCAATCAAAAACCGTAGTTAATATTTCTGAAAATAAAAAAATAATTACAGTTGATTCTGGCTTTATTCCTAACCTAGATAACATACAAGGTTTTATTTACAATAAAGCAATATCGGAATGGAGTAAATTTAGCATTCAATCTTCACAAATTGACTTGAATGCCTTATATCCAAATGTTTTACCAGGAAGCTGGGTGCTGTTAAATCAGGATGAATCATCTGAACTTTATCAAGTTGAAAATAGCTCTACTGTTTTCCGCTCAGATTTTGAATTAGCAGGAAAAGTTACCCGAATAAATGTTACAAGTAGCAATGGTTTAGAAAAGTTCGATTTACGTAAAACTACTATTTTTATTCAAAGCGAACAATTACTACTGTTCAAAAAACCGCAAGAATTACCATCAATTAAGCGGCAAAATCCACTGATTAAACTAGCGCAGTCAATACCTCCACTAGAACCTGGACGCACAGTCATCATCAAGGACAAAACTAATACCGAAATTGCTTTTGTTGGCAGTATGGATGACTCTCAATCTCTTACATTGAGCTATGACCTCCAGCATGATTACGATACTGCAAGTATGACTATTTATGCCAATGTTGTCCCAGCCACACACGGTGAAACTGTAGAAAAAGAAGTCCTTGGTAGTGGTAATGGCGGACAAGCTAACCAAAAATTTAAGCTGAAAAAACCACCTTTAACTTATGTCTCGGCAGCTACAGCCAGTGGTAGCAAAAGTACCTTGCAAGTCTATGTGAATAATGTACTATGGCAAGAAGTTGTATCTCTAGAAGAGCAAGATGCCCGTAGCCAATGCTACATTGTACAAATTGACGACCGAGGCGAGTTTACCATTATCTTTGGTGATGGGATTCATGGTTCTCGCTTACCCAGTGGGCAAGAAAATATCATTGCCACTTATCGTAGTGGTATTGGTCAAGTTGGAGAAGTCAAAGCAGGTTCTTTGATACTGCTGCAAAACCGACCTTTAGGAATTCGTGATGTTACTAATTTGCATGATGCCACAGGCGCAGGCGATCGCGAAACCTCTTTACATATCCGCGATAACACTCCCCGCACCGTCCGCACACTAGATCGGATTGTTTCTTTACGAGACTTTCAAAACTTTACTCAAAGTTTTGCTGGTATTGGCAAAGCTCAAGCTGTCATTCTCTGGACAGGACAAACAAAATTAATACACATTACTATTGCTGCTGATGATGGTCAACAAGTTGAATCTAATTCAACACTTTTTACCAACCTGAAACAAGCAATTGTTTCTAATATGAGTAATCCATTACAAGCTGTGGAAATTCAATCATACGAAAAGTTGTACTTTAACATAGAAACAACAGTATGGATTGACCCACGTTATCAGGAAAATAGTGTCAAGCAGATTATAGAAAGTACACTCAATCAAACATTTAGTTTCGCCAAACGTGAATTTGGACAAGCAGTGGCCGCTTCAGAAGTTCTTGAAATTATCCAAAATATCGCGGGTGTATTAGCAGTTAATTTGGATTTTCTTTACCTAAAATTTGACAATAAAGCAAAACCAATTCCTTCATCTCTAAAAGCAAAAACAGCCTCTTGGAATGTAAATAAAAAACAAGCTTTACCATCTCAGTTATTACTAATTAATCCTCAAGGCATAACACTCAACAAAGGCTCATGAATCAGTTAGAACGTCTTTATCATCTCCTCCCGTCTATCTATCGCCAACGAGATTTGGCGCAGGGAGAACCGTTGCGGGCTTTACTTGCAGTTATGGAAAGCCAACTGCGAACAATTGAGGCCGATATTGATGGGCTGTATGAAAACTGGTTCATCGAAACCTGTGATGAATGGGTAGTTCCTTACATTGCAGACTTATTGGGAATTGACGGTTTAAATGATGAAAAAAGTTTATTGTGGAGTCAACGGTCATACGTTGCCAATACAATCGCCTACCGTCGTCGTAAAGGTACTCCTGCCATTCTAGAAAATATCACATTTGATGTTACTGGCTGGAGAGCCAAGGTAGTAGAATTTTTTGAGCTACTCAGTGCTACCCAAAATATCAATCATATTCGTCCGGGTAAAGGCACTACTATCGACATCCGTCACCGAGCAAACTTAGAACAGTTAAATTCGCCGTTTGATGCGATCGCTCATTTAGTTGATGTACGTCGCATCAGTCCAGATGGGATAAAATCTGAGCAATCCTTCGCTGCGATGCGCGGCAAATACAACATCTCGAATCTAGGCTTGTTTGTCTGGCGACTGCAAAGTTATCCAATTACCAACAGTCCCGCTTACCCTGTGAAAGATTCAGCAGGAGAAAAAATTATTGGGTATACCTTTCACCCCCTTGGCTATCAGACAACTTTATTCAATCGACCCCAAACCAAAACCGAAATTACTCAATTTGCTGAAGTAATTAACTTACCTGGTGCGATCGCTCAACAAGCATTTGCAGCCGATTTAAAGGCATATCAACAGCAATACAAAGACGCACGACCAGACCAGCAACCACCAGACAGCCAATATTACGGCCCCAATCGCAGTTTCAACATCTCAAATATCTCACCGATGCAGCTGGTGAGTATGGATTTAAGTAACTGGCAAAGTCCCGCATCAGGTAAAGTCGCTGTAGATGTCAAATTGGGACGAATAGCTTTCCCGATCAACGAACCACCAACCCAAGCTGTGAACGTTAGCTACTGCTACAGTTTCAGTGGTGACATTGGTGGCGGCCCCTATGACCGCCAGCCAACTTTAGCAACGAATGATTCTATTCCCTGGTACTGTGTCGTTAGTCAAGATGGGAAAAAGTTGCAGGATGCTTTACGAGAATATTTAACTCAAAACAATCCATCTGGCATCATTGAAATCGCTGATAGCCAAGTGCATGAACTCACTGAACCAATCATCCTGAAAAAAGCCGGTCGCTTGACGATTCAAGCAGCCAACGGAATGCGCCCTATCATTAGTTGTGGTAAAAACCCGTTAGTTTTCAAGGTTGCAGATAACAATCCCGATGCCGCGTTGACCTTCAATGGAATACTAATTGATAGTAAAGTCAGCATTCAAACAGGGTTGAAACTGAACATCATTCACTGTACTTTGATTGGTGGAGTGCAGGTAGAAAAATCAAAACAGAATATTTCCAGTTTGCAAATATTTATCTCTCATAGCATTGTCGGTGCTTTACAATTGCCAGAGCAGATTGTCAGTTTAACAGTACAAGACAGCATCATAGACAGCATTTTAGAGGATGTATCTAGCTTGAGAAAAGCTACAAATGATGCAACTATAGATACAAACAAATTGCGTAATAATGCAGATTTAGATTATGCGATCGCTACCAACACCGCAGACGAAAAATCTCACCCCCGCACCACTTTAGAGCGAACTACAATCTTTGGTAAAGTTAACCTCCACGAACTGACACTAGCATCTAATGTGATATTTACAGCACCCGTCACTGTGAAGAATTGCCAAACGGGTAGTGTCCGCTTCAGCTATCTGCCAAAAGATTCCCAAACTCCACGCCGTTACTGCTGTCAACCTCTGGATGGGAGCGATGGCGATCGGCAAATCAAACCCCTGTTCACCTCTGTGCAGTATGGCGATCCAGGGTACGCCCAACTAGCACTGGCTTGTGCGCCAGAAATTGCCACAGGTGCAGACGATGGCGGCGAGATGGGCGCATTTCATCTGCTTCACCAACCTCAACGCACCGCTTATCTTCGTCTCAGCTTAGAAGAATATTTGCCTGCTGGCTCAGAAGCTGGAATTTTCTATATGTCTTGAAGTTATTAAAGGAAATATTATGAAAGGCGATTTTTCTCGGTTTACCTTCAATCCCCAAAAGCGTTTCAGCCGCGTGTTGATGCAACAAGGGCGCGTCCAACTAGATGCAGATTGGAACGAACAACTGGATATTACAGAGCATCGCATTGCTGCTGAAATCACCGATTTTATCGGTCAGAGTGGCGCACCAGAAAAGTATGCTGGATTTGAGATCACAGTAACTGATGATAAAACAAATCTCAAAATCGGTGCAGGGCGATACTACGTCGAGGGTATGCTTTTTGAGAATGACCAGTCTGTGCTGTTTACTGCTCAATCAGACTATCCAGGTGCAGAACCCAAAAGCGAAACCAAACAAGAAAATGGTAAATACGAGAATGGTATTTACCTAGCTTACCTTGATGTCTGGCAACGTCATATTACAGCACTGGAAGATCCAGAGATTCGGGAACCAGCTTTGGGTGGGGCTGATACAGCCACGCGAGTCAAAAATGTTTGGCAAGTGAAACTATACTTTTTGGGCAAGGCAGACAAAAATGTAGACAAAAGCTCTTTCGCTCCTCCTGACTGGAAACCTAGCTGGGAGAAGCCTCTCAGCACAGGCAAATTATCGGCGAGCATAGTAGGAGCGGGAGCAAACCTAGAAAATCAACTCTACCGTGTGGAAATTCATACAGGCGGTACGCTCAGTCAAGCTACGTTTAAATGGTCGCGGGATAATGGCTCAATTGCTACCCGTGTTGAGAAAATTATCGGTCAGGAGATTACCGTCAGTCGTCTAGGACAAGATATTCAAACGGCATTTGCAGCAGGTAACTGGGTGGAGATAATTACTGAAAAGCAAACCCTTTATGGTGAACCTGGCATTTTGGCGGAGTTGGAATCTGTTACAGCAAACACACTAACAGTGAAAGAGTGGCCATCTGGCAAAGCTCCAGATTTTGAGCCATCAATGATAGTACGGCGTTGGGATTCTCGTAATATCCCTGTGCAGAATGATTGGATAACTTTAGAGAATGAGATTCAGGTCAAATTTGATGCAGGTGAGTATAAAACAGGCGACTACTGGTTAATTCCCGCACGCAACTTAACTGCAAATATCGAATGGCCTAGTAACAAAGCCCAACTACCGCACGGGATTTTACATCGCTACTGTAGTTTAGCCTTGGTGAAGTATGATAACGCTGGATTTAGTGTGAAGGATGATTGTCGTGTCATCTTCAAACCCTTAACAACGGGTTTGTTGAGCAAAGGCGGTGACACTATGACAGGATCACTGACAATTGATAAAGACCTCTATGTTACTGGCAAAGTTGGTATTGGAACAAAAAATGTAGGAGGAGCTAGGTTAACTGTAGAGACACCTAATGACTACGATGGAAGTACTATCCAGTTTGAAGCTAAAAAAGAACCTAATTTGTACAATTTGAGCTTAAATACATCCGTAACCGACAGTAATGTTAGGTGGGTCTTTAATCAAACGAACAATTCTCAACTATATAACTCAGTTCTTGTATTTAATAAAGGTAATGTTGGCATCAGCACAACCAATCCGCAAAGCAAGCTGGCTGTGTCAGGAGGAGTTGCGATCGGATCAAAAAACTATGTGGAAACAACTGTTGCACCTAATAATAGTTTGCTAGTTGAGACGTACATCGGCATTGGAAAGATGGGAAATTGGAGCTTGCAAACAGCTAGTTACACAAGCGTGAAAGGTGGTATCGTACCAATTAAAGGTATAATAATAGACGGAGCCAGTAATCTCTATATCTGCACTGTTTTGGGAAGCTCTTTCTATAACGGGGTTTTGGACTTGTTACTTCCACGCCCTAAACGATGGGCTGTATCAGTTTTACCAGCATGGTCTTTAGATATTACTAACATAGCAAGAAATCCAAGGGCATCGATAATTGGAGGAGCAACAGGAATAGAAGTTGTGGAATATGGTAGGGGTGAAGATTTCCCATCGGAAGCAAACTGGATAGATGGGGATCTAGATTATATAAGCGGATATCGCTATTGGCAATTAAAAACAAACACTCAACCAAAAGGAATAATAATAGTTATTATTTCATCCATATAGCAATTATCAGTGAGTCATAAAAAGATACTATATTTATTCACAGCAGGATAAAACATTAATTCTCATCTGACCAAGAAAGTTAATGCTTTCTTAGTGCTGAACAGCCAACTCTAATAATTGTATTATCTTCTCTTAATTTCACATGAGACAACAACTCGAAAAACGCCTTCAATCTCTTAAGGATGAATTTTCAGAAAAGCAAGCAAACTTAACAGATTTAGAGGCTAAACAGACAAATCTACAAAACACTTTACTCCGCATTAGTGGTGCAATTCAGGTACTACAAGAAGAACACAGTAAGATAAGCGAAATATTAGAAAATGCCAGCGAACCACCTGAAGAGATTAATTCAGAAACTGGATTCATCAATCAAGATTTAACAGTCAGTAATCAGATAAAGGAACAGCTAGAGCAACGTCTTCAATCCCTCAAAGTAGAGTTTGAAGATGGTCAAAGAATATTAGCAGATTATGAGATGAAACAAGCAAATCTGCAAACTACCTTACTCCGTATTAGTGGAGGAATTCAGGTACTAGAAGAAGAATTAGTTCAATCCAGCGAAACTTCTCACATTCCCCAATCTCTTGCGGTTTGAGGTAATCTTGGTGTAATAGTGCTACATAAGTAATGATAATGATGCACCGTATTAATGAATGAAATACCAAATTCCACCAAGGTGATTTCTCCCAGGATTTGGAAAAAGACAAGGTTATCGGAATAATACAATAAGGCAAAAATCACAAGAAAGAATAGTGATACCACAAGCCTTTTAGCAATTTCTGATGGTCACTGAGCGTACTTGTACTAAGCGCAGGCTATTTTTATCAGCTTTTTTTAACATTCAACACTTCTTCTCTGACTGATATCAAGTTCTCAGACTCAGGGATGATGAGGATTGATTCAATAAATTGGGAAAATCAGACTATAAATAGTGATATCTCAGTGATATGCAGCAATTACAAGGAATAAGGTCATGATTAAATCATGGATGATCATTGGTGGCGTAGCAATATTGGTGGCTTTAGGTGCTAATTTAATTCAACCAGGCGATCGCCAATGGTTCAGACGCTTACAAAGACCGAGATGGCTAACTTTTGAAGCCGCAATTCCGGTAATTTGGAGTGTAATTTTTATTTGTGGCGCTTGGTCAGCTTATATTGTCTGGGAAACTAACCCAGGAACAACATCTACTTGGTTATTGATGAGTTTATATTTAATTTTAGAAATTGCGATCGTTGCCTATACACCCGTAATGTTTTGGTTGCGAAGTCTGCAAGCAGGCACAATTATTGGTGGTACAGGCTTTATTATTGGTCTGATATTAACTGGGGCTGTCTTACCTGTCTCCGGTTGGGCAGCATTGTTATTAGTACCCTTTTTACTATGGAGTCCCATTGGTACTTATACCACTTGGCAGATGCAGAGTCTCAATCCGCAAGATGTCTGAGTGTCAAACCTGCGGTTGATTTCACCCCTCCCTTATCTTGTCAAACTGGCAGTGTATAACTTGACAAAAAGTCAGGAAAAGGGTGAATATATGCTTTCATCTGGCTTGTGAATTGAGGGACGGTGTGGTTTAGTCATAGTTGTTAATTAACCGCAGATGGACGCGGATGAATTATTTACACCATCTCAAACTCTAACTGATGACTTTGGCGAAAATCATGGGTGAAATGATCTACTACATTTGTATCAGCCAATTCTAAATTATAAAAATCGACAAATCCATGATCAAAATAAGGGCCAGCGTGCCAAGTTCCTGCATTTAATTTAATAAAACAATTCCCTGGAATCTGAAAAGCAGCTATTTCTGATACAACTGGTTCATCTAATTCATTATGGGGAGGACACACGGCAATGAACCAATCTTTGCCTTCTAATGAACCTAAACATTGAGTGCATTTTATATGACGAGTAATTTTATTAAATTTACGTCCGCGCTTTTCTAGACGCATAATATAAAATCTTGGGGTGCCATTTTGCAGATTTAATTGAGCATCTTCCGCATCAAAACCTTTACCATCTTTACTAGCAAAAATTACCTGCCCATAACGCTGGAAATTTTCGGGGGTAATTAATTCTGCTTTTAATTGTTGGACTGTTTGGGATGTACTCATATTATTAATCAATTACCAGTCTAATTCTTTGGGAATGAGTGATTTAGGAATTAACGAAGCTTGGATTTCTTGATCTGAAGGTCTTGTATACCACCAAGCCCAAGCGATTAACACTGCTTGTAATGGCAATCTAATTGCTTGAACCCAAGGGGAATCTGAGTATGGTATGGTTTCAATTTTAATATGATTAACTGCCATGTTGATATTGGCAGGAAAAACAGCAATAAATAGCAGTACTAGTCCCCAAGCTGCTGCTTGACTCACAGGCGGAACTAATAACCCAATACCACCTAAAATTTCATAAAAGCCACTCAGATAAACTAACCCTAAAGGATATGGCAGTTGTGGCGGCATGATTTTAACGTAAGGTTGCGGTACTGCAAAATGTGTAATACCGACGATGATGATTGATATTGCCAAGATGACACGAAAGAGTTCCTTACGTCTGTTCATGGTTTCGCCTGATTTTGTCCTTGCGCTTACCACTTCAGTTTGCTGATCTGATGTGAATTTGTCTTCAATCAATGGTAAGAAACATCACGCAGGGACGCAGAGGCGCAGAGAGGATGAGGAGATTGGTTTTGATTAGTTAGATTTAGAGTCTGCGATCGCGCCATAATCCAATCTTGTAAAATTCCATTGACTAACGTTCCCCTTCATCGGCGGCTATTAGTTTTTATATCACCACCAATGATTTTTGACCGTCCGTTGCAAGGGGGTTGTTATGCTGCGATCTCTGACCGACTGATTCTTAACATTTGATTCCCGCCTTTTTGAAACTCATAAGCAACAGATTGAACTTCTACACTACAACCTTTATTAGATAAATCTTCCAAAATCGGTTTAAGGTACGAGGATGGTTCACCATCAAGTTTAAGCAATGGGAAAATCCTAACCTCTGAGGCAATTCGCAGAAGTTCATGAATCGAAGCAACATGAAAATCAAGTGATAACTGTTCTGAATACAAGAAGAGTAAATGAGAGCATACGCATAACTCAAATTGGTCATCAACAAATTCTAGGCTTGGCAAAGATTGATATAAATACCGCCCTGAAGTTTTTCCAAATTCATAGTCTAATAAAAATTTCTCCATTGCGTTGAGACGCGCCTTGCCAAGCTCATCAGCATTTTGGAAGTTCTTCCATATATAGTGACTAGAGTTTTGCTTCACCTGCGAAATGACTGGCTCATAAGTAGCTCGAACACGCTGCTCAATTTGTTCGGCAGAAAATTGATAAACCGGATCGATAGACACAACAGAGTGTCCTAGCTCAGTCATCTCAACATTGAAACTAGCTGGGCCATCGCCACATCCAAGAATTTTCGCGTTTAAATCTGTTTCTGACAAACTAAACATCGACTTGTATTCTTCTAGCGTTCTGCCCCAAGGGACAACTTCATCGAGCTTCATTTACAAATCTCCTCAAGATATTAGTATAACTATTTGTTATACGGGATCTTTCCGTATAATCTTTTTCTCAGTCCTAATATATCAAGCATCACAGCGAACTCCTGTTGGAATATATGGAAAACTTCTTTTTTACATCCTTATTTGGGTATTACACCGAATTTTTCGGTATAACTATCCTTCAGGGGAGGGGTATACAGAATTTTTCCGTGTATCCCTTGGTGTTATCCAGGATTTTTCTGTACAACATCCCTAACACTCAAAGGAATTGCTTGAACAAACGCAGTATGTCATCCGATTTATCTTACGAATAAAGATAAAATTAGTGCCTAAGTTTATACCGATCGCCTGTTAGTTATAGGACTTACGCAGACTCTACGATTTCTTGGCGTTCTCGGCGACTTGGCGGTTCGATAAATCAAGCTTTTGGGTGATTTTTGCGTAAGTCCTAAGTTAGATTTTAAAGCTTGCGATCGCGCCCTAATCCAATCCTGTAAAATTCCATTGACTAATAACGTTTATGCTGCTCTAAAACTTGCTAATCAAATTGTCATACTCTGCATGTGTTCCAATCCAAAACCAGGAAATACCATTTTCGACTTCAACACCCAAAGCTCGGTAACTTAACCCTGCACGAACTGACCAATACTTTTTGCCCAACTTCTTGAAATGCAAGGACGGATGAGATGGGTCAACTTTGAGCAACTCATAGCATTCATCTGCTGATTGCTGAACACTTTCAGGTAAGGCGTTGTAGCATTGCCAAAACCGTCGCGTTGTATAGTGCATTAAATTTCTCGACAATGCCCTGCTTCAAACTCAGCGATCGCTTCTTGAGCAAGTGCCTCTAATTTACCGTCTTCGATGTCTTGCTCTATCTGCTCGTCCCAGCGTTCGTAGTCTAAATCAAGAAACCACAGTCTTAATTTCTCAAACTCACTTGATGGCAACGAAAGGATTGCCGCTTCGATTTGCTCCAGATTGGACATAGCCCTTTGTACCTCTCTAGCCTTGAGAAAATTATAGCTTTCCCGGAAAGGTAGAGTACCTTCACCCGCCGCTAGTAATTTCTCGGACTCGACGAACAGACTCTGTACGGTCTGTGTTCAACGGCATTGTTAGACCGTATCGACTTTGCGAAGTTTGACACTACCGCCTTCAAAAATCTGCATCGTTAGCTGATAGCCTTCCATCAATGACATTCCAACAAGCGGTTCTGAATCAGCTTCGTCTACTGGGATTGTTAGTAAGGCGCTATCCCAGACTACAACAGCTTCGTAAATGTTGAAAACACACTCACTGCCATCTCCAAGAATTGCCCTTCCTCGTCTTTTCCATTTCAAGTTTAACTCAGCGATCGCATCTGGAGGCAACGACAGCCAACCATTGAAACCTGTATCTACGATCGCATCTTTCGTAAAAACTCTGCCATCAAAGCGACGAATTGAAAGTGGAATAATTGGTTCAAATTCTGCATTGACTACTCCAGTAATCATGCAGTTCTCCGAGTCCGTCCGCCAAACCGACGAACGTGACGAGAGCCAATACGAACTATCCAAATTTGAGCATCTGGGTGACGGGTTTCCAGGCGATCGCAAGCTACAATTTCACTCTTGTCAATTTCAAAGTCACCAGTTTCGAGATCAATCGCTACAATTTTGCCGTCATTCCCAGCCTCAACTTGAGGTTTTATCTGAGTTTCATAGATATAATCACCTCGGTGGGCAAATTCCTCTTTACTGTAGCGGGGTTGTCGTACTGTCATCGTTCCAATTTTCGGTTTGTCTATGGCTTTATTTTAAGCTGATACTGATCGCCTGTTAGTTAGATTTTAAAGCTTGCGATCGCGCCCTAATCCAATCCTGTAAAATTCCATTGACTAAAGGTAGGTGTCCGTCAGGGTTGCGGCAGAATTTAGAGAAACTCAACTAGCAGATTGAATCAAACATCCCTTGCACGGATTTGTTAGATTTAAATTGATTTAAGGTCGTCCCCATTCTAGTTTTTGAATCAAATAATTGCCAGATTCATTTGCAACTACTACTATCACAGCTTCAGTATTTACTTCTCCAATAACTGAGACGTAAACCATAGCACTATCTGAGTCATTATCTGGTAAGTGTGTTTCAACTGAATCTATAGACATTGCACTTGCAGGTATTTCAAAATAGTCAACCATTCCTTCATAAGTCTCTTTAAGGAGAGAGGGAGTCCATTCATCACAAATTGCAGATCCTAAATAAGAATGAGCCTTTTCATATTGATGATTCAGAAGAGCTAATGAAAAATTTAAGGCAACTTGCCCATATGGTGTCTCTAGCTCTTCTTGACTGACTCCGTGTATCATCTCAATCACTCAGCTTAAATAGAGAATTTAATTATTTTAGGGCTTACGGAATAACTCTCTCAAACTCTTTTAACTTCGTGTCTTAGCATCTTTGGTGGTTTATTGTTTCATTATTTTGTGAAGAAATTGCTTAAACAAATACAGTATTTATAATTCATCAATTGTCACCAACCCGCCTTCTGTAAACTGAATCACTAGCTCCTGGTCATCCAGCAGTGCAGTTCCAAGCAAAGGTCGTCTTCCTATAGCTATGACAAGTACTTCTCGTTCTTCACCATTCCAAAGGACAGTTGCCTCATAAATTGGAAGCAAAACTTCAGTGTTATCTGCCAAATTTGCAGAGGTCTAAATGTTAAACCCATCAATGAAACCGCTTCCGAAGGAAGACAGAGTTCCCCAGTGAAACCTGTATCGATGACAAACTCAATCGCTATGCTTGAACCATTCTGAAGCAGAAAGGTCAGTGCGACAGTGGCGTGTCTATCTGTCACAATTCCAGAAATCACTTCTGAACTCGCTCCATGACCCCACCAAATGAGACAGCCACGTTGTAGCCAATACGAATACCAAAGAGTCGGGCGTTTGGATGTTTCTTGCTGAGATTCCGGGATGCTTGCAGCCCAGTTTTATCAACTTCATAATCCCCTGTTTCAATATCGATGATGACCATCTTACCGATGTTTTCGTCAGTTTCGACTTTTTGACGGATTCCACTCCCGTACAGTTGCTTTGCTCGACGTGCAACTTCTTCGCGGCTTAAAAGAATGGCTTGCATACGCTGGTTCTAAGTCGTTACGTTAACTCTTTGAACCTCTCCATAATACCTTACAAAAAATCGCCTGTTAGTTAGATTTTAAAATGTGCGATCGCTCCTGTATCCAATCTGATAAAACTCCATCGACTAATGGTTCACTTGAGCAGCTACAATGAATGTCAAACTCAGCATCAAAATCTTGTGTTAGTCTGCTTGCAGCGAATTGTTATACGGCTGAGTGTTTACTTGACTATGACTTTCAATGTATTGACGCAAGATTGAGTTGATTAACGTTTTGTATTCACCATCTTGAGCTTGAAACCACTTCAACACATCAGGTTCAATCTGAACTAACTGCTGTGCTTGAGTTGCAGGAATTCCTATATTCCACTGTGAACATAATCTATTAATTTGATCGCCAACCTCTTGCATACTTGTGTAACCAATGGAACGTAGATGAAACAAGCTAAGAATACTCCATGCTGTGTACTTACAAATTTTAGAAATATCAGCTTCGTTAATCACTCGGTTGGCTAAATAATTCATACCTCGATGAATGATATCTGAGCGTTTGTCATAGAGCTTCGTCATATTTTTATACACTTCCTTGGCATCTTCAACCCTTATAAACTCGTAGCCACTAAAAGCATTGAGCGTTGCAACCCCTTTCGCTAAAGCGTGTGTAGGTTTTTCAGTTCCAGTAAATATACACTCCAGTGCAGTCCAGTATTTCAGAAAAGACACATCTAGATCGACTTCATTTTGGGCTTCACCTATCCAGTAAATTGCTGTCAAAATACATCCTTCTAACTGCGTTTGAGAGGAGGCATTAATAATTGTAGAGAAGTCATCTAAGAAACCATTAGAAGATAAATCTTCAAGTCGGTTTTTACTTATGGAAAAGATTTGTAGAGGTTTATGACCGCGACCAGAAGCCAAGATAATGGTATTATCTTTATTTCTTCTAATCAAAGTTATTTCGCTATTACCATATACTTCAAATGCAAGATTTATTTTTATCATTTGCTCTGAAACTCTATCATTTATAAACAAACAGAGTATATATCTGAAATAGTTTATTAACTCTCGTGCTTGCCTATAAGCTTTTTTATTAGCAGTATCAAAATCCCCATAAGCAGTAGATTTTATGCACAAGCGATTCAGGAAGTTTTTATTAAAAAAATCTCGGATATGTTCTAATACTCCTGGGTTCTGCGAATCATTTTCTCCCAAATAAGCCGCAGTCATCTGATCGCACAGTGCTTGATTAAAAGCAAAGATTTCAACTTTACCATAACTGATTTTATCAAGTTCTTCTAGCGCCAGTCCTTCAACTGCAAAGAAGAAGTCAAAATAACTGACTTTATCCTCAATAGAATTTTGAATACTTTCTAACACACTGGCAAACTCCCTTTTGCTGTTTGGAGCTTTGTCTCTATTAGAAATTTCTACTTCTAATTCCTTCTTTAGAGCAGTATAAACTGTTTCATAAGAAGCTATTCCCTTCAACTCAGGAGCCTCATAAATTCTGTTAAAAACTTCATTAAATGCTGTTACTGCATTTTCTAGTAAGATCCAGTCTCGAAAATCAATTTGTAATCGGGCTGCAAATTTATCAAAATTATTGTACTCCTCAATACTGGTTGGGATGCAGTAATTTTTGTTTTTATTTTTGCTGTTTACTAACGTATTCCAATTTTGTGTAGCTGCATTGAGATCACCTTTACTTAGCTGAATTTTCATAGATTTTAAAATGTGTGATCGCTCCTGTATCCATTTTTAGGAAATTTCATTCAGCGTGACTACTTCTATTGATACTTCAAACTGTCCAATCTTCGATTATTAACCCCGACACTTTACCAAAGTCTTGATGATTGCGAGTTAACAAAATTAACCCACGACTCAGGGCAATTGCCGCGATTCTTGCATCCATCTTTGCCAGTTTAATCCGTTGTGTTTGCAATTGGTCAAATTTCGTAGCTGCACCCGCATCAAATGAGCCTCTAACTAGCGCGGCGACGCACTAGCAAAATATAGAAGAAACACAGACTAGCCAACGTTTAAAGGCGAATAAATCGTACACTTGAGTAGTACCATGACAGCAAAAACC
>NZ_JACJQW010000058.1:0-32251 GCF_014696905.1 Nostoc sp. FACHB-190 | reverse complement strand
GGAAATCTCGCGGAACTGTTGACGGCGTGACTCAATTTCTTTGATGCGTTGCTGGTATTCTTCCCTCTCCCTTTGGGCGATCGCAATTGCTTCAGTGACCCACTCATCTGGTAGGGTGGCTTCTGGGTTGACTATGAGAAATTCTGCTAGAGTGTTGCCATAAAATACACGGCTGGCATCCTTACACGCTGGGTCATGCGGTAACTGCTGCATCAGGAAGCGTGTACAAGCTTCTACTGTGTCAGCACCTTCAACATATTGGGGCAGAGGGAAAATCAACCGGAATTTATGCCAGTCAGGTTTATGACTGGCAGTGGTGTACATTAAAGCGCAGTGCTTTTGAATGAAGGGATGGACTAGGGCTTGTTCAATGGTTAATTCTGGATCGTAAACCTTGATGGAATTGCCGAAATCATCCTTAATTGGTTTGCCATCCTCATCACGGGCAACATCAGAATTATCGATGTCGAGTAGTAGCCAGTGAGAACCGATAACGTTGGCTTTACTGCGCCATTTATTACCCAATAATCCTGCACAGATGGCGTGACCTGCTTTAATGTGCTGCTGAACATCTTCTAAAGTGCCTTCTGTATCTCGAAAGTTGGCAGCAAGTTTTTTAAAGTCCCAGTCTTTATTTCTGCCACAAGTGTTGATGGCGAATTTAAACTTTGGCACAAGGCTTTGACTTTCTGTCAGTGCGCGGTTGCTATTTATCACAGATGTACCCTCAAAAAACTGATTTTCAGCATTTGGAGGGGGTTAGCGCACTGCTACACCTCATATCTATGAAATTTACGGTTTTGCTCGTTTATGCTTTTTTTCTGATGTCAGAAAAAATTAATAAATTCCATGCAAAATTTCGCTGTGAAAAAATGGAAATTTACACAGCAACCCATATAATATGAGAAGGCAGCGCGGTACAATCTCTTTCGCCAATCAGTGGTTAGACCTTCCAACTTCCTTCCACTTACTTGGTCTTCCAGAGGTAAAACCCGCTCTCAAATATTTAAATACTTATTTTTTCTGTATGTGGGGCAAAGTGTTCACTGATTAGTGGCTCTTTGTCCTTTTATTTTTGTGCTTTTTTTGTGTTTACCCCCTTTTACGCTTTATCTCACTACTTGCTGATTTTACAGAACTTCTGCCTGCCTTATATCCAACAAGGCTGTGATTTTTTACTTAAACTTACTTAATAAAAATCAATGATTGTTCCTGCAAGAAAGTTTTCTTTAATTTGGCTGTGTCAGTCATCTGTCTTCTTTCTTTGGTTCAACCACTCATTCATTGCTTGTTCAATTAGTAAATTGCATAAGTTACTAACTGTGCGCTTCTCCTCTTTCGCTCTTTGTTCGAGAGCCTCCATTAGCTCTGGTTCAAGATAAATCGTAGTTCTAGGTTTTTTTGTTGGCACTTCATAAATTTGAAAGTAGTTACAGTTCATTATTTTCCCTCGCTTCATAATGTTTGTCATCTTAGTACATTACTAATTGACAAAGTTCATTACCTGTAGCTACTATAGCAATATCAGCCAAAAAACGCCACCCAACAAAGGCAACTGAAGCCAGAAAGTGATGTTTAGGCTTGCCGAAAACTGGATGTGTGGATTTAAGGCACTTCAGCCGATAAATTCTCCAAAGCCAGGATAAATAAGACTTTTACCAACCATCAGAACCATGACAACCACATACACCAATGCCACAAATTGGCTAGTTCAAGCAGACCAACTTGCCAATTCCGGGCTAACTGCCCTAATTGCAGGTAAAGACCCCGGTGCAGGGTATGGCAAGGCAATATACGGTGATTTTTCTGTCACGATGCCATCTGCGTACTCACTAGTCCGCAACCGCAACATTCGCCATCACGAAACCATATCGAAAGATGGCGTATGGGTGCATTATCTCGAAGGGAAGCGTTTGGACTTGAAAGACACGCAATTCTTTTGGGGCAGTGCGGCGATCGCCCAAAGTGACCACACCCTACTTTATGACGACAAAGCCAAAAAAGCAGAACTGGCATTAGAAAGCATCCTTGCAGACTTAGCAGTTCTGAACATCCCCGATGGGATGAAGCTAGAAATCAGCTTGAGTAACCACAACCCAGAACGCTGGGGAGAAGAAATTAAACGCCGAGTTCAAGGTGTCCACACCTTTCAGCATCAACACCCCGTTAATCGTTCTGTTGTCACCAAGACAGTATCAATCGTAGTCACAGGCATTTATCCAGAGGGTTATGGCAGCATTGCTCATTGTTTATTTGGTGAATCAACCCTAGCCCTTGACCCATCAGAAATTGCTATCGCCCTTGATATCGGTTCATCCACTTGGCTAATTACCGTATTCAACGGCAATGGTGCAGTGATTGACAGACACCTGATTGAAGGTGGAGCCGGTGAACTGCACTCAATGATTGCCGAAGCACTCGACAAACGAAACGACCCTATCAGTTTGATTTCTAAGGACGTAAAACATTCACCCAGCTTAGTTAATCGAGGCATTTTAGAAGGTACTTTTACTTATGGAGGTAATCACCTGACAGGCAAGAAATTTGAAAAGGAATATGCCCAATGTCTAGATGAATGGTGGTCTAACCGCATTGAGAAATTCGCCAACTTTGTTACTTCCAGCAATTACCTAGACAGAGCGAAATACCTAGTCGCCTGGGGTGGTGGCGTTTCCCTGCCAGTAGTAGATCAAAATTTGGCTGACTTGGGATTTGTAGTGTTAGAAAACCCGCAATTCATCAATGCTTTTGGCTTAAAGCTATTAACAGAAATTTCCACAGGAGTATAAACAAGTGTCAGATATAAAGTCCTACGAATCTCGGCGTATAAGCATCTCATACTTAGCAGTTTATGAACTGTGCCAAATGTTCAATATTCCTCACGATGCACCAACCCAAGCCCTGAGTGCAGCAGTCGAGAAGTTGATATTTCAAGGTGGTATTGGTGTGCAGACATCTGCAAAAACTCAAATGGCGAATACTACACCAATTCAACCGAATAAGGCAGGACTAGCAAACATGGCCAGCCAGTTTAAGGGAGTAGCTTCATGAACAACTTAAATCTAGTCTACGACTCAAACCTACTAACCAATTCCAAGGTTTACCAAATAGATAGAACGCTATATCAATACCTGCATAAAACAGGGACAATTCAGCATCCAAAATATCACTTTCGCCCTCTGGCTGGACAACGAAAGAAGGCTGATTTATTGCTGAATCACAAGACTTTAACTACTCGCTGTTATGAAGTTTCAGGGATGTCAACTAGTGCAAGTGTCATCAGTCAAGAATCACTGCAATTATCAATTTTTTGAGGTGAATATGAACACTCAACCGCTACCAGAATTGATTGCACAAGCCCAACAATTAGTAATCCAAATTCGGCAGCATCCACAGTATCAAAGATTGAATTTTGATTGTGATGTAACACTCGGTGATGTCAGCCAATTTTTCAATACTCTGCAATGGGAGGCAGCAGCTTCAACTGTGGATGTTTCGAGAGAAGGTTTTTTTCAATGATAAGGAGAGCGGTCGCTTGACTGGACACCGAGCGACCACTCCGAATGGCATCTACGCATCATAGACACAAAAGGATTGTAAATCATGACGAAACCGCTTGGATACTACTGCGCTCTGACACCGGGAGATGGCAGTTATTTAGACTGGTTGCAAGATACTTATGGTTCTTGTCTTGAAGGGATTAATCGCATCGAAAAACTGCATTTTTTGAAAGCGATAACTGAAAACTTAATCGCTGCTGAAATCGCTACACAAGGGCAATATTTACTCTTAGAATCGGCTGATACTATCCAGAAACTTCAAGAGGATTTGTACCAGTACACCCCAATAGGCGATCACTTGGGACTAGCAGAAGCAATCATCAATCAATTGAAAACTCAATAATGAAGTACCAAAAACAAGCCATGCTGGGGCTATTGGGTTTGGGTTTGATTGCTTCACCTCTGTTCATCAAATTGCCGCAGCAGTTCTACACTTTCTCTGCTGTGTCGAACTTAGAAGCACAAGAATCTCTTGAACGTTCACGCATCCAACAACGTAAATTAACTAGCGACAAACTGAATGAAACTGGCATATTACCGACCAGTTTAAAACTCAGAATCAGAGGCTATTTAGACAACCCAAAACGCAACCCCAGACCTGATACCAGCTATTACCAGGAGGATGAGCAAGTTTATGTTTATGACTCTTCTGGTCGCTGCATAGGGCAGATAGCAGAACGGCGTTGGCTTTGGAAGTATCACTACAGAAATGTCTGCAATTTATCCCCACCAATGGAAGAGAGTAAGCAATGAAAAGTGCAGAATATAAGCCCCCAAATGATTCAAACTCAACACCTGCAACTTCCCCAAAAACTAGCAACAAAGGAGTCAATAATTATGTTGAAATCCTAGCGCAATGGATTGTTGATATCATTGCCCTACCCGTAACTTTCACTACTCACATCGTCGCCCAGTTCGTCACGCCAGGGTCATCAGGCACAAAGATACTCGGTGCAATGGGTTTCTTTCTTGGCACACTCCTCAGTTCTGATGGAATTTGGCAAACACTGTTTCAAGGCATCCCGATGTTTTCCTGGTTTGAAAAAACTTGGATTGGCTGGTTTGGATGGGTAACGCTACCGTTTAATCTGTTTTTCTGGCTGTCACTTGGTATTTCTGCTTTAGTGCAGGTAATGGAAGCCCGGAGTTTACGGGGTAAACGACCAATGGAAGCCCGAAGCGAGTTTGAGGAATCGAAACAGTACACCCTCAGCAGCAAGCCGACTGCAAACATTGACCTGACTACCGCACTGTGGCGTGACTATAAGGTGGCTGGCATGAAAGAACGCTATGCCGGAGGCGCAATCGCACTGTTTTTCTGGATATTCGACTTAACCACAACCTTTGTAGGGCGCAATCCGTTCGTTTATACCGACCCTGGCCAAATTTTGGGATGTTTAGCTTACAACTTCACCACCATGATGGCAGGCGAAATCGGTTACACAATCTGGCGATTAACTAAGTAAGCAGGGGAGCAGGGGAGCAGGGGAGAAATGAAAGTAACCTCTCCCCAGCCCCTCCGCACCTCTGCCCCTCTGCTTTTAATTGGAGAATAATTATGGAATCTTTACCCGATATTCACCCCACTGTTCCACAGTTGGCCACCAAAGAAACTACCTCATTACGGGCTGACTACCCCTGCATTGAACACCTGGAAGCGGGTAACATCGCCCCTTGGCTAGTAGAACGAGTTGACCAATTGTTAGTTCGTGCCAAGACTGAAAGGGCAGGAATGAACCTGGCCAAATGCGTTACTCTAGCAACGGCATCAATCGGGGCTGTTTGTTATGCTACCTCCCCACTCGCCCCCATCGGTGCGCTAGTTGCAGGACTGGGTTACGCTTGGTCGGTAGTGCAAGATATGACCGATTCTCATTGCTTTGCTCCTATCCCCTTTGTGCGGGGTAACTTTTTGGAATTTCTCTCAGCAATGGGTGACAGCGAAGCACGAGAGGAATGGTTTTCTAATCGCAATGAAATTGTGGATTTGATGAACCACCTTACACCCCTAGAGCGTAGTGAGTTTGTGATGTTGCGGCAGTACACCAACACCCTCACCGATTTTCTAACGGGCGTAGAAGCAGGCAAGCGGTTTTATGCTTACAGGTGGCTGCTGGACAACTTCACCACTTACAGAGGCGCGTTCCCCACTGTTGAGCAGTTGTGCAAACATCTGGCGCAGGTAGCCCCCGACCCCAGAATTGACCATGCACAGGTCACTTTAATTCAGCAACAATCCCAACAGCCACAACCAAAGCTACCTGAACCCAAGTTCGTTGAACTGCCACAACCAAAGTTTATAGAGTTGCCCAGTTCCCCACAGTCTGAACCTTCCAAAGCACCGACCCCAGCACCAGACATTCAATCAGTCTTGGCGTTACCACTACACCACCGAGCGATCGCAATTATCGATGCACTAACCAACAGTGGTTTTGATATTGCCAAGTGCATTCGTGACCAAATTACTGTGATTGCAGGTAATCAGCGAGGTGGCAAGGGTACGCTGATGGCGATTCTAGCCATCCTCAGTAAAGCACTGGAGCCAAATACTAAGATTCACTACTATACAGCAGGTGACGATATATACCCGTTTCACTGCCATCGCCTTGTGTGCAGACTTAGTTACCCCCAAGAGGAGGGTGCAAAAGCTGATGCTAAGGTTGCCAGCGATTTGTACAACTATTTAAGGGAAATGGACAACGCCGCCCAGAATAGTTACACAGATATTATTTTGGTGATTGATGAAGCTGTGGCGTTATCTGATTACCTTACGGATGAGCAGAAGCAATGGATTATTCGTTTTTTGTTCACTCGCGCCAGCAAGAAGGGCGCACAAATTTTCGTGGTGTTGCACGGCAAGAACCTTACTTCTTGGGTGGGGACGAAAAACACCGCAGGTTTTGGTGATACTTTCAAAAGTGGGGCTACTTTCATTGGCTGTGAGGCTACTAGTAAAAAGCTGTCGCCGCTTAAGTCAATCTCATTGGCAACAGGGCGTTACTTCCTGGCTGACCCAGACAGTTTTGATAAGGCGATCGCACAGGGTGAAATTGGCACGATTCCAGACTGGCTAAAAACTGAGGTTAATCCTCATTCTGGGCAACCAGATCCGGCGCGGACACTGCTTAAATATTTTCCTGAGTTGAGAAGTGATTCCCCGGCGTTGGCGGACTCTGTGCCAAGCAGCGATCAGCCACAGGATGAGTTTTTGAATCAGGCTAGAGCATGGATAAATGACAATTGGGTGATATCAGATGCACCGCCGCCCACCTCACCCAGTCATCCAAGCGATACCGACCGATACCAACCGACTGATAAGGCTTTTGACGTTTTGGAATCGTCACTTATCGATACTGGAAACGATACCAGAATCAGTGATACCACCCCAGAAACGGGCGATTTTAATGCTCTTGCTGATGATACTGGAATCGATACTGACCGTCGCTATACTCCTGCTTTCCTGACAAGTGAACAACTGACTGGCATCGTCAAGCAGATGGTGGATAAGAAGATGTCCCAGACTCAAATTATTCAATCTCTGTGGGGAGTGGATAAAAATGGTAAGGGCTGGAAGCAGGCTTATACCGAATATAAGGAACTGTTTCCATGAATTCAATATTGAATTTAATGGTCAATAATTACAAAGCCTTCGGTGTATAGCCTGGGGCTTTTGTTTTGTGAGCATTAGTGAGGTTGCCCACTGACTCCAAGGTGCAGGGATAGAACTGGTTGATAGTACTTTGTTAGTTAAATACTTTACCATTGGTTATATATTGGTTATGATAATAACCAAAGCTCAAAATGATACTTAAGATGGCATCAAATTATCACTTAAAGCCAGAGGAAGTGAGACGTATCCGACGTTCACTTGGGGAGACTCAGGCGCAGTTTGCATCTCGCTTAGGAGTGGATGCAGTAACTGTTGCTAGATGGGAGACCGGACAGAGAAAGTGTACTGGTCTGTATGCAAAAACGATATTGGAGTTAGATACTATGTCAACTGGAGAGGAATTACAAATGGAAGAGGACAATCAAGAGAATCTTATTAGACCTGTAGAATTAGGTGAATTGTACAGCTTCTGTAGTAATACAGCTCCCCTACTTCAGTTCCTTTATAAAGAAGTCCCATTAGACTATCGTGAAGGGATTTTAAGAAAGTACCAAGAATGGTTTGAAGTGTGGGCATATAACAGCAGCTTTCTTGATGAAATTTGCAATAGGCGTTTAATTAGGGAGATTGGTTACTTTTTGCGCCCAATTACACCTGGCCCTATTAATCCAAATGCAACTGAACACTATGCAGCTCAAAAACTCGCTAACTCTTGCCATTCCATTTGTGAAATAGCGCAAAATTTAGTTCCTAGTTATGAATTACTTTCAGCTAAAATCTCCAGTGAGAGTCAACTTCTCACTACAAGAGAGATGATGCTTTTTATTAAACAGATTTTAGATGACCTACTCAAGCAACCTCTTCTAGATATTAAAAATAAAGGAGATGTTGTGCTTCTCAAGTTTTACAGATGTCTATTCCAGTTTGCCTGGGATGAAATGTATCAAGGTAAATGTTTACCAATACCTGCAACAGTATCCTCTGGTTTTGCCTCTATTTTATCAATTACACTTCGTGGGCCACTAACTATCTCAATACCAGATATTTATGACTATAACGAACTAGAGGACATTAACAAAGTCACAAAGGATTCAATAAAAGGTTTGGAGAAGTCAATGTTATCCAAAGCTTTTGGTATCTCATTTCACTAATAATTATTAACTCACACGTTAGATATCAGGGCAAAAGTATAAAAATTTGCACTCATGGAATTGAGTAAAGAAGCATGTACCATTCTGCCCTAAAGAAATTATTTCTTCCCTACATCAGCCGGAATACTGCAATTTCCCTTCATTAATTGAAATTCTAAAGGGATTAGCTTAAACTTGACTGACCCTCCGCAACTGGATGCTGCTATTACCCATATTGCGAATAGAGCTACAATTCCTCCAGTAACAATGATAGGTAAAGTTTGAGTGTAAGTTTTACCCAAAATGCTGTAGGCATTTGCAACAGGTTTGTTCATTGCCTTATCATGAGACTGAATGTTAACAATCAAATTGGCTTTATCTGTCATATTGTTCCTTCATAATTTATGTAAAAATTGAGAGCGAGTCTGCTCTTTTTCAGTCTCCCCTGACTTGCTCTAATTATTTATGTAGTGTTAACATCTGGTAGAGAAACGGGGATCTACTAATTCAGTGTTCCAGAAGATAACCAAACCATTAAACATATATAATCGAATCAAAAATTGTGAATTATTGATTTGGAAGTAATTTAGTCACTTTAAATAGATATATATCTATTTATCACCAACTTTTTTGGTTATATTGCCATCCCTATAATCTTCCCACCTAATTCTTAATTTAGCCCAACCCATTCCCAACAAACACCGAGTCGTTCTGAGATGAAAAACTAATCCTGAGCATCCAGATTTTATCCAATTTCTCTGCAATTCTTCTAGGTCACTTCGCCAGTCTTCTGGAAGTTTTTTACAATCCAAACGGGTAATTTAGCTTTTCTTGTTGATGATTGATTATCGCTAAAAAAATCTTTGATTGCTTCATCAAATTCAACGTTGGCATTTTTTAAACTTTCTCTTGAATCGTGGAAAGTTTTGATAGCTTTTTCTATATCCTGCTGAGTTTGTAAAAGAATGCTGCTATCAATCTCTTTACAATCATTATTGAACGCAATCTGAAGTTGTACCTCATATATTTTTTCTATCTTGTTTAAAGCTTGATTAATACCCTGGTTTTTATGCTCTACAAATCGTTCTATAAGAGGTTTGATTTGTTGTTTGCAACACAACGCAATTACAAACAAGATTATTAGTAATAATCTTGGAAAGACCCATAGTATGAGCCACAGTATGAATAATACTGGTAACAGCACAATTTGAAATATTATTGGGAGTTTGGGGATTTCTTTCAAAAAATTATTCAAGTATTCCATATTACACCCCCTCTACTCCCAATTGATTAGGTACTAGTTGTACAAAATTCAATTGTTCAATAAAAACTGGTTTCCATCCAGCAAGATGGGCGCGGTATTCTTGAGTTTCTCTAAGTACCTGTTCTCCTAAACCAGTAATTTCGTAATATTTGCGTCGCGCACCACCTGATTCTGCGTCTGTTTCTTCACCCCAACGAGATTTAACTAAACCTTTTTTTTCCATCCGATGGAGTGTAGGGTACAGGCTACCAAATCCTATCTGGCGCTTACCATCACTAGCTTCGTTAATAGCGTTCATAACTTGCAGTCCGTATAGCTCTTTACCACGCAACACTGTCAGCAGGTCTTCTTCAAGTGCTGATAGGGTGATTAATTCTTCGTTTTTCTTAGCCATTAATTACTTGCTAGTGGATGATATATGTAATAACGATGTATCTTACAAATTTGATATACTAATTGTCAAGTGCTGGTAAAAAATTACTTGGATAGGAGGTTATACGGTTAGGAATGCCCCTGGTGTCTGCGACGCTATATTTACCCCAACTCGAATAACATAATTCGATTTTGGGAATACTAAAAATACTATGACTTAATAAAGTACAGTCTTGATGCTTCAAATAGAGCAAATTTTTTCGTGGTCTTCTTGGCAGCCATTAAATGGATGTTGGCGTGGGTCACTTATACCAAATCTACCTGGACTTTATAGAATCCGCCGGGTTAATAGAGATGATCTTGACTACATAGGGCAAACTGGCGAAGGTACAATGACTCTGAAAAAGCGACTAGGAATGCTACGCGGAGTTTACGACCAGGAGATGCCCTATCGTGACCCCCATACTGCGGCTCCAGCACTTTGGGCTTTACGCCATAGCTCTAGTTGTGAGTTTGAAGTATCCGTACTCCCTGTTCAAGGAACAACATCGTGGCGAAAGGGATTGGAAGCTTTAGCCATTAGCCTTTATCGACAAAAGTACAGTCAATCTCCAACAGTAAATTTTGGCAGAATGCCTGTTGGTTATCGGATGTCTACTTCTAATAACTCTAAGCTAGTACAAGCAGGAAAGCGTTTAAGGGGTGGGCTGATATCAGAGTTAGAACAAAGTCATCTTCCTGGTATATCTCCTGTAGCAGAATTGCAAAAAGATTTGCAAAGTAATTACTGGTGTGGTCATGAATGGTCTGATTGGGTTCCGCTTACAAAAGCAGAACTAACATCTCTTGCTAAAAATTCATTAGGACTTTACCGCATTCGTAGTCGTCATCAAGCAGAACTAATCTACATTGGACAAGGAATAATTCAAGCTCGACTAACTAATCATTTAGGTAAAGCACAAAACCCTAAAACAGAACAAGGACAAGTCTTTGCAAATGCTGGAATTTTAGAATGTTCTTGGGTAATCAATAACTCATGGGCGCATCATCAGCGATTAGAACTAGAAAATGATTTGATAGCAGCGCACCTTTTATTTATGAAAACATTCCCAAATGCTCAATTTTTAGGATAATTAAAATTATGTCTAGTATTACTATTGTTGCTTGTGTAAGTTTGAAAGAAAATCAGCCCAATCCTGCTAAAGACCTATATAAATCCCCTTGGTTCAAAAAAGCCAGAGCTTATGTTGAACAGCAGAAATGGGACTGGTACATTGTTTCAGCTAAATATGGTTTACTACACACAGATAAAGTTATTGAACCTTACGAGCTAACTTTGAACAATATGAAAGCTACTGAGCGTAAACAGTGGTCAGATAAAGTGTTTAAAGAAATTTTGCAAGTCTTCCCAGAAAAAGGTACAGTTCGATTTTTCGCTGGTAAAAAATATAGAGAATATTTAGTGCCACGTCTGCAAGAAGTTGGTTATACAGTTGAGATTCCTCTTATGGGATTAGGAATTGGTCAACAACTAGCTTGGCTTAGTAATGACTCTTCAAAAAATTAGTTGCCTCCCATAAACTGGGACAATATTACGATAGCGATGGTGTTATTTTCACGATAGAATAAATCATAAATAATCTGCTAATACCTGTGTTTTAGTGAAACGGGACTCCATTTATTACCAAATATTTAAACGCTTTCCTGCGTTAATTTTTGAACTCGTTGATGACCGCCCCCAAGAGGCGCAGAATTATCGATTTGAGTCAGTTGAGGTAAAAGAAACCTCCTTTCGCATTGATGGGGTCTTTTTACCTCCAGAGGGTGCAACATCCAGAGTTATCTTTTTTGCAGAAGTTCAATTTCAGAAAGATGAAGGTTTGTATCATCGGTTTTTTACCGAATCAATGATGTATTTGAACCGGAATCGCTCTGAATACGATGACTGGTACTGTGTGGTAATTTTTCCATCACGTAGTTTGGAACCAAGTGATACAAGAACTCATCGAATGTTTTTCAACAGCGAACAAGTGCAGCGCATTTATTTGGATGAGTTAGGTAATCCCGATACTCTGCCAATAGGCATCAATTTAATGCAGTTGACAACTGCATCGGATGAAACGATGGCAGAGCAAGCGCGTCTATTGATTGAGCGAGTACAATTAGAGTCAACTGGCGCACTGCCGAAAGACGAGATAATAGATATTATTACGACAATTGCCGTTTACAAGTTTTCTTCGTTGAGTAGAGAGGAAGTGGAAGCTATGCTGGGACTGAACATTGAAGAAACACGAATCTACAAAGACTTGGAACGTCAAACCAAATTAAAAGCAGCAGCACGCTTTTTGAGCATGGGCTATAGCATCTCCGAGGTGGCAAAGGCAGTTGATTTATCGGTTGAGGAAATTACTTCTGAGGTGGTAAATTCTCAAACCAACGCAGAACAAGCAGAGTAAACTACCCACTCAAAGCGTACTTGTTCAAGCAGTCGTTTAAGTAAACCCAAACTTACCAACTCCTATCAGTCCCAATCTCATGGGCATCTACTTCAATAAAGCAGTAATCCATGTCAGCATGAGAGTCCATTTCCCCAAACAGATCGTAAACTTGTTTGTTCAGGTCTTCATCGCTTTCATAAGGGATGGTGATAATATACTCGCAGCCATTGGCAGTGGTTTTTTGAGCATTATAAAAAGCAAGGCAGAATCGCTCGATATGCTCTCGCACCTTCTTTTTACGCCGAATAAATTTATTATTATTTTCCACTCGTAACCACAGCCGAATCTGCGCTGATTGCTTGACTACAACAGACTCAAGTTTTGGCTTATCCACCAGTGGGGCTGTAGTTTGATTTTGTATAGATGCTTGTGTAGATGCAGGTGTTAAAGATTCGCCATCTGTTGTCAATTCAGCAATAAACGCATCCAACACTTGAGCGATGCGGTCAGTAGATTCAGTACGTTTTGACACACGCCAGTTTTGCAGAATGCGATCGCGTATTGCCTGATAATCAGTTACAGATATTACATTGTGTAACTTCTCCTTTATCTGTAACTGGCTCTGTAACTCTTGCCTAACAGCTGACAATTCCGCCGTTAGGCTGTCAACTTTCCCAAAGCTTCTGCTAACAATTCCGACTTTCTCTGTAACTGGGGTCATCGTGCCAAAACGGGAATTTTGTACGCTAAGAACTTGAGACAATCTCCCAACACCTTTCCCAGACTGAATTACAGCTTGCTCGGTTTAAAAATTTTTGATTTTTTATGTTTAAGGTTCTGAGGTGGTGTTGAGCATCGCCAAAAATAGTCATTTATGGGCAAGTTTTTGACACAGAATAGGCTGGAAAGCTTATTCTACCGTACCCAATTTCACGACACCCAAACATTATTTTTGGGCAAGTTAGTTTTGAAGCCTGATTCTGAAGCATTAATCGAAAAATGAAGGTGAAGCTTGGGCTGGAAGTACAGCATAGTAATCGTTTCGCAGTATGAGCATATTCCTTAACGTACAAAAAACCCGTTTTGGCACGATGACCCCTACTACTGAAAGTCTACTCATCCTAGTTACCGAGAATTATCTGTAACTACTGTATCTTTAACTCAAATCCTTTGTAGCCATTGCCCTTTGATTTCCGTCTAGACATAGTGTAGACGCTGGTGGAGAGAAAAATGATATCCGTTTTGATAGCAACGATGGAGTAACCAGGGGTGTAGAAGCGAGTATAGACAGTTGAGACAGCCCCAACATGAACGAATACTATTGGTGCAGATCATACCTCTAAGTGGTCACTGTGCTGCAAGCATAAGGAAGTTTAATCAGCCAACGGAATAATGAGGGTTGTAGCGGTCGGACTGTAGGGCTGATTGATAAGCCTGGGTTAAGGGTGTGTCATCGCTGACGAGAGAATAGGGTTTTTGGTGACTTACATTGTTTTATTGTGGTTTGACAATGTAGGCTAGACCCTATGAAAATAAACAGATTCGGTAGGGCAGAAATCCTTACCCCCGACCAAATTAATCTCCTATTTACTGAGGGGTTTGTCAACCCGCGCGATCGGGCTTTATTTGGCGTGTGTCTTTATGCTGCTTGCCGAATCAATGAAGCTTGCACGTTGGCAGTAAATGACGTGTTTGGCAGCAATGGTGTCAGGGGAGTGTTGGTATTACGGAGTGTCAACACCAAGGGGAAGCGAGACACCAGGGAAATTCGAGTGCATCCGAAGCTCAAGCAGTATTTAGAAGAGTACAACCCCAACCGCCGCAAAGAGTTCTTGTTTCCTGGTCGGCATGGGTTAGGACACATCCACAAGGTCAGTGCTGACAAAATCCTCAGAGATACCTGTGTGCGGCTGGGGATTGAGGGGGTGAGTACGCACAGTTTTAGGAGGACTGCGTTAACCAGGATGAGTGATGCGGGGATACCGTTACGCCATATCCAAGAGATATCGGGGCATCGGACTTTGGCGGCTTTGGAGCGTTATCTGGGGGTAACTGAGAAGCAGAAGCAAAACGCTATCTCTGCTTTGGATTTTTGAATTACTATAGAGAAATGTCACTGCGCGGTCAAACATTGAAGGATGCGCCTGTGTTTGCCAATGCTACTCTTAGACCCTTAGCCCCTTCTCATATTGACCGAGTGGTAAAAAGGGCGGCAGCAGAATTAGAGAATGCCATGAATGTTTCAGCGCACTGGTTTAGGCACAGTCACGCTACCCATGCAATAGAAGAAGGTGTTCCGGTGCATTTGGTACAGGCTACTCTTGGGCATACAAGTTTGGATACTACGAGTAAATATCTGCACGTTAGCCCTGATAGGAGTTCTGGGGAGGTTTTAGTTAAGCGATGGTCTGAGCCGTTTTGAATTTTAGATTTCTCGATCATGCACGCCCCATTGGTTTTTTGATTTTTCGCTGCGTTCTCTTCCAGTAAACATTAAAAGCATGAATACATTCTTTAAGGGTCTATCGGCTGTTTATCTTTTGCGAACCAGTAAATTTTTTGCTGATTTACAAGATTTAGAGAGAGTTGGGACAGTTCGGAACTTCAGGACAAGCTGCGGAGAAATGGGGTTTAATTAGTAAAAAGCGATCTCTGTTGCTTGTTTTGCGATCTCCTACCAAATTAAAAAGTCTGACGAGATGGCTAGTAGTCTACTAAGAGAATTTTGCGTAATGTCGTGGCAAGCTGAAGGAATGAAGAAGCGACCAATAATAACTCTTTTACTCCCCCGGCCTCCACAGCTTGCCTTTAACCAGTACTAGTAGGTATTGTGACGAGATATTTATAAGAAGAGGACTAAAACAAAATGATGGACGAGAATACCTATAATCCATTTGCTAGCAGTGGTAAGCTTGTTTATGGCGAACAATTTGTTGGTCGTCAGGAAGCAATTTGGGCTATTCAACAAAAAGTTCTAAATCCCCCCGGTGGTTGTTTAGCAATTGTTGGTTCACCAAGGATTGGAAAATCTAGTTTAGCATATCATGTTTTAATTCATCCACAATTATCATTAATTCAGAAAAAAAATTTAACTTTATGGATATCCTTAGAGGATATTGAAACTC
Organism: Nostoc sp. FACHB-190; assembly: GCF_014696905.1. Taxonomy (NCBI): domain Bacteria; kingdom Bacillati; phylum Cyanobacteriota; class Cyanophyceae; order Nostocales; family Nostocaceae; genus Nostoc; species Nostoc sp. FACHB-190. The sequence goes on along the minus strand of NZ_JACJQW010000058.1, from coordinate 16,752 downwards.
ATGAAGAATTATTTAGACAAATAGGAAATCAAACTTTAGAGGCCTTAAAGAATGCTGATTCACAATATGAATTCCTTTTGTTAGAAAGTCAAGATTTACTCAATCATGACCTTCCTTGGATAGTTCTTAAAGCTCAAGTTTATAAGTTATTTAAAAGAGTCAAGCAACTAGGGTGGCGTGTTATTGGAGTGATCGATGAATTTGATAAAGCACGTCAGATATTTAAAGATGGTGCTGGATTTGAAGCATTGAGAAAACTTGCTTATGAACCTCAATATGGTGTAACTATAGTTACTATTTCGCGCCGTAAGCTTCCAGAAATTACTAAGCAATGCACCAAGGATGTATCAAATTTTGATAATATTTTTCAGACTGAATATCTGCGATGTTTTAGTAAAGATGAATTAGATAAATTACTAGATAGACTAAAGATAATTGGTTTAGAAGTTAATCGTAATATTTCAGAATTTATCTGGGAGAATACTGGTGGTCATCCTTATTTAGCATCTTTATTAGCTTTTGAGTTATCAAAAAGCTGGCTTTACAATCATCAATACAATTTACAACAAGCTATTACGAATTCAGTAAGTGAGTTTTTAAATTATTATAATAAGTTATTTGTTCTATTGAAAGAAGATGGCTCTTTTGATAAAATATTACTTCAAGCATTGTTTGGGCCAGTAACAAAAGAGACAATTTTAAAAGCTGAAGAATTAGAAAGATATGGATTAATTAAGAAAGTTGACAATGGATACTATATTGCATTTTCATTACATTTCGAGGATTATCTTAGGGGAGTAAGCCGAACAATAGATTTGTGGTATCTTTGGGATGAAACTGAAAGAAAATTGCGAACATGTATTGACCAAATAATAGAAAAAAATTATCAGACCAGTGATTGGATCTCAATAGTGGAGAAATCACAAGTCAAACTGAAGCAAGAGGTGTTTGATAAATGTCGTAAATTACAGAGACGTGAGCAAAAAAGATTTGGTTCTCGTGCTTTAGTCAGTCTGTTAGATTTTACTAACATGGATGATTTATGGAAAATTATTAGCCAACACTGGAGTTTATTTGAACCAATACTAGGCAAAGATAAAGATTACTGGCATTTGCGTTTGCAATTTCTATCTACGGTTCGCAACCCAATGGCATCTAACCGTTCCAACAAAGTTCTAGCACCGTATGAACTTCAAAAAGCAGACGAGTATTGCAAAGAAATAATTGCTCTGTTGTCGAAGCAATCTGCTTTTACAGAATCTGAAACAAGTAAACGGAGTTCTAATTCAAATGTTACTATACATCATTATGGAGATAATCACTACGGAGGTAACATGCCTGAAAATAAACCAACTTATGACTTACGCGGGGCTAAGTTTGGTGGAGGCTTTGCTAGTAGAGATCAAACCGGTGGAACTCTAAACGATTACTCAGTCACCTCTGAACCCAAACAAACACTTGCCGAAGCTGCCCAAGAAATCCAACAACTCTTAAAACAACTAGCAGAAACTAATCCTGACGCAACTGAAGCAGAACAGAAAGCATTTGTTAGTGCGGTGATTCCACCAATACGCCGTGAGCGGTTCTTTAATGCTCTCAAGGCTGCGGGGAAAGCTGCAATCGAAGAATTTCTGGATAATCCATACGTCAACGTGGTGGTTGCAACGATTGAAGGTTGGCAGGAAAACATCTAACGGCGTGACAAAGACATTGATTCTTCTTGCTCTAGTTTATTGATGTTTCAGTAACCATTCTTTAAACAATTCAACTTTAATTCGGAATCCAGTTCCCTGTTTTTCTATAACTTGTCTTGTTTCCAAATCTTTTAGAACATCGTCTATATTAGCTGAGGTGTGAGCAGTGATAGCAGAGCGATCACAGTAAGGTTGTAAACGTGACCCATTTGCAATATCATGTAGTACTGCCTCTGCATCATCCTTAGAAATATTATCAGTATTATTATCACCAGCACTGGTTAAATTATCAAATGCTCCACCATCAAGCGAGTTATTTCCATTAATTAAATCATCCTTAATTCTGTCTATATCAGCTTCAGTTACATAATCTAATTTTTTTCGGTTCATGTACTCTACTAACCGATTACAAAAAATCTGAATGTAGTAAGGGCTTCCGGCAGTCAAATCAATTAACCGATTGACAGCATTACCCTTGTAACGACTTTCTTGATTTTCTTGTCTAATAATTGGCTTAATAATTAGCTTTTCAGCATCTTCTCGTGCTAGATAAGAAACTCGCTGATTTTCAGCAATCTGAAACTCATTAGGAAAACTATTAATAAATTTTGGCATATAATCTTGTCCTACTAATACAGTTCCAAAGTAGCCTTTTTCTAACAACGCTTTCCAAAATTGCATGAATATGTCTGGTACAATACCTCTCTTAATTAGACCATAGATATAAGAAAACTCATCAATAAGTAACATTATTTTTGCATCTCGATATTCATCTATTTCTCTCATCTTTTTCCGAAGCTCAGACATATATTCTTGAAATCTCATCTGAGGATTTTCTTTTAACTCTTCGAGAGGTGGAACTTTAATTGAAATACTTGGATAACGCTGATAATTTAAATCATCGAAAGCTTCATTTATTTCTAAAGCAATTTGGTAGAGAAAGTTAGGAAATGACATATCACCACCTTGAATGCTGAAGCGGACAGGTATTATTGGTAGTGTCAACTTTTGTTGTAAATGGTAAAGTATTGATGATTTCCCAGTTCGTTTCTGTCCATAAAACATAAAGCTTTTTTTTGAAGAAGAATTATGAATAGATAAAATTAGATTAGCTATCAACATATCTCGTCCATAAAACATATTTTCTTCTTCAACAATATTACCTTGAGCATATGAACTGTAAGGGTTATTAATTTGTTTGAAATCTTTAGCAGAATATAAACTTATAGCCTCTGAATGATCTTTATCTATTCGTTTTCCAGTTCTTGTTTTATAAGATAATTGGTAATATAAGGTAAATCTGGATTCCTTAGCTGTTTGAGATACATTAATTGGAATGTAACAAGTAACAGACTTTCCTCCTTCCAAAAATTCACTAACAGCAATGTATTCTTGCTGCGGTATATATTCATTTGCTGGTGAATTTTTTACTTTAATTTTGATAGAACTAGCTGTGCTTTTACCCTCTTCATTGGAAATGCGAATCTGACATTCTATAATTGATTCTTTATCAGGATATGAATCAATTACAAATTCTGTTTTTAACTGTTCAGGTTCTGCTTCTAGCTGTATTTGATTAAAATGTTTTTCAATTGTTTCACCAAGAGAGATAACATAGGGATGAAATAATTCCCATGAATACTTTGTTGGATTATTTTTCACTTCTTCAAGGAATTCTTTGATTCTATTTTTGATTTTATCTTTATAATATTCTCGTTCGCTATAAGAAGTATTTTGACTATATTCGTAGAGATTATTTAAAATAATTTGAATTTGATTAAGACGATTTCTATCTATCTTAAAAATAAGTTTTTGTTTGATATTTTGAACTCTTGAAATTTGATTCTCTAAAGAATCTAGCCTAGTAGCTGCTGAATGGAGATAAACTAATTCGTCTCTAATATCTCGCTCTCGATAATCTATAAAAGCCTCTCCACGCTTCCAGAGTTGTAAAAAAGCCAGTTTGCTTGTAGTTGTGTTAGCTTTTTCACCTAGAATCTCACAGCAGTACGATTCCACCATTGCCCGTAGATGTTTGTTGGGGGTAATCTTCCTGATCAAAAAATAACCTAAATCACGATTGAGCCAAGAAAGATATAATAATCCTTCAATTACTATTCGCCCTAAATTTGGTATCTTCAAAGCCTGTTCAAGGCTGGATTCGACATCTGCACTCCGACGATCGGTTGTCAGTACATCTTCAGCAGTTGAGTAGTAAACCCTAATATATTGTAATAATTTGACTTCTAACTGATCTATCCAATCGGGTGCAACCCGAAAAGCTTCTGCGTAATAACCTTGTGCTACATCATTATCCTTATTATTTAGGATACAAGCATCTCCCATTGCAGCACAAAAGTTTCTTAAATACTCTCTCGGTTGTGTTTCGTCTGGTTCTGACCCAAGATGATGTATCTGTATCTTCGCAGCAGATAGATAATATTTTGCGCGTTCATCAGGACGTTTAATACTTAACTTTTTATCAGCTACCAGCGTTAGTTTTTCTACATCTCTCTCTGTAAATAGTTTTGATTGTTTCTTTTCAGCTTCTATCCCTTCATAATTGCATTGTTCAAGATGAAAATTCAAAAAATCACCTAATTTAAATTGAGCATCTGATACTGCTTCCTGAGCAAACCAAGCATTCCATTCACTCTGCATATCAATTTGATTATTTTCGCGCAAAAAATCAAGCAATTCAAGCCGACTTCGTGCTGTTTCATCACTGGGATTTTGTTGTAAAACACGTTTAAATATCTTCTCGGACTCTTCATATTCTTGTAAATTGTAATATGCAAATGCAATTTGCTTAAGCACATTATTTTTACTATTATTTGGTGTTAATGCTAAAACTTCTTGTAAAGTGAGTATAGCCTCCTTATACCTTCCTAAAGATTGATGAATATTCGCTATTACCCGAAGAATAGCAACTTTGTCTTTTGCCTTGTGTTTATAATTTTGTAGAAGATGAATGGCCTCTTCATGTTGATTTTTTCGCTGCTTCAGAGCAGCCAGTTCCTTAATAGCACTCTCATGACGATCTCCTTCTTTAATAGCTCTAATTAATAGTCTTTCAGCTTCTTCTAAATTACCTGTATCTAGAGCTTCTTTCCCTTGATTGAAAACACTTAAGTTTTTGTTTTTATTTTTTAGATTTTGTACACTCTGTTTTCTTTGTGCTTCTATAAACTCTTTTTCAAATTCCTTCGCTTTAAGGTTTTCAGGATCTATACTAAATACTTTACGAACTTCATAAATTGCTTCAGAATAACGGTTAAAGCTTGCTAACTTATTAGCAGTTTTCAATATTTCTTTAATTTTAATATCTATCTGTAGATGTGTAATAAACTTAGAAAATGTTGAGTCAGATATTAGTGGTTTAAGTTGAGATGAAGCTATCTCATCTAACTGATTAGAAATTAGTTTCTGTAAATTATCAAAATCTTCTTTTACTTTTAATTTATTAATCTTTTCGAGAAATATCTTGATTTCTAGCTCATCATTTTTATCAAATATTTCATTTAAATAATACTTCGATTCTTCATATTTTTGTTGTTTTAATAAACACAGTACAATATCTTTTTTAACTTCTGTATTATTGGGTTGTAGCTCTAATATCTTTTTGAACTTGTTTTCTGCGTGTTCAAAGTCTTCATACCTTATGTAACAACTTACCAGTTTCCATAATAATTCACATTTTTTTCCATTATTTTTAGTGACTTCAATTTGTTTTTCAAGTAAAATAGCAGAATTTTTGTACTGCTCTAGCTTCAAATACATTCTTAATAATAAATCTTCAAATAGTTTTTGCTCTGTAAGCTGCGGAAGATAACGGGCTACAATATTAATAGCTTCTTGAATACGACCTAACTCTTCCAGTACTCTTGCAATACATTCAATTGATTTTTCAAAATTATCCCTTTTATCTATTGCTTGACGGAAAAATTCTGCTGCTTTTTCCAAATCTTGTTTAACTAGCAAAGCACTAAGGGCGCGAACATAAGCATTTGAATCTTGAAGGATATCTTTAAGTACTTTTTCATGTTGCTCCTCTTCTGCTAAATTATCAGTTTTACTACGCAAACATAATTTAACAACCTTTGATTGGTTGAACCCATCATTAGCAAGTTCAAAAAATACAGCTATTCGATTTCCTTGTTGAAACTGAGAAGTAGTTGTTTTAGCTAGTATTGTAAGCAAGGCATCATCTTGAATATCTCTATGATTAAAATTAAATTGATTACCTTTAACATCTCTTAATGAACCATATCCCTTGGTTTTTTTATAAGTAAAAATATATCCTTCTTTTTGATTAGTTAAAAACTCTTTTTTTTGTTTATTTGAATTTATATATTCTATTATTTGGCTTTTAAAACTAAGATATTCTAAAGTAAAGTTGTGATAGTCATCATAACTATTGTATAAATTAGTATCTATATAATTTAAGATATCTTCTAATACTAATTTTAGTGGTTCTTTACGTATCCATCTCTGAACAAATTTTTCTGCTTCTTGTTGATTTACTGCGGTTTTAATGAGATAAATACCAGTTTCTAATAATAAAACAAATTCATCATTTAAAATTTCTCGTTCAGTTGCCTGATATAGCTTTTTGAAAGCAGGATAGTTAGTCAATATTTCCAAAAGACTGGTATAAATAAACCACGCATCTTTTTCTTCAATGAAAACTCGCTGACTTAAGAATTGCTCTAAACTATAACAAGTTATTTCATATCTGTTAGATTTCCATGCTACTACAGCTAAATTAAACCAATCATATAGCGCATTTGATAAAAATACAGTATCCTGATAATACTCTATAGCTTTATCCCATTTTTCTAATAACGAATAAAAGTATGCAAGATGTCGTTTTATAGTTGATGAACTAGGGTAATTATTATTTAATTTTTCTAAATCACTTATTATTCGGTTAATTCTGTCAAATTTACTATTTAGTTCCTTATTTCTTTTTGCATACTTATATCGTTCTATTATCGAATCCCAAAGCTTTTTATCTTGGCTGCTTATTTCATCTAATGAAATATTAAAATCTGGAATTTTTATCTTAAAACTACTCTTTGCTGTTTGAATAGCAGTTTGAAAACGCCCTTCAATATCGTATATTTTGCTTACGCTTTCTGAAGTGATAGCCTCTGTTTGAGTTTGAACCGATATTGCTTTACTAGATATTTCAAAAAATTGATAACTTTTATCGTCTTTTATCTGCGTATTCTCTACATCTTGAGCGTTCTTTTCATGTTTTAATATATGTTCATTTAAAACGATATAAGAAGTTATAGTCTTAGTAAGAATTGTTACTTTATTACCACTATTTATTCTTAAAACAATATAATCACGACCAAAATTGACAAATTTACCGGAATTCTCTTGACCATTAGTTTGAAATATTTTAACTTCACTGCCCAGTTTATTCTGTTCTAAAAATATTCTCGTGTTTCTAGTAAGTGTAATTTTATAAATGAAGTGAAAACTTGAGCGAATGAGTGTAGATATTTTGTTATTAACAAATTTAATTAATTTCACAAACATATTGTTTACTATTTTTATTACTTTTTAATTTAAAATCGTAATTGAGCTTATGTTATTAGTAAAAACTGTTATTGAAATAAAATTTTTCTTTATTCAAACAATATCATTGTTGAAGAAACTTAGATAACAGAAAGCTGAAGGCAGAAGGAAGAAGGAAGAAAATATATTTTTTTCTGAGACAGGAGATAATGACCTTCATATAAAGTTTTATGCAGCTTTTTACCTGCTGCCTTTTGTACTTTCATAATCTCATTAGTCTAAAAACGGAAGTATTTGATATATTTTAGTTAAATTCACCGCTTTTTGTATGAGATTGTCACATAAATAAAACAAAAAAAGAAAGAAAATATCAAGAAACGATGATTTATAGCCCAACTACTACTAAAAGTAGTTGCAATGTAAAGAAAGAATGTGTATTGGAAACTGAAGTTAATACTGCCTGAACAACAGCTTTAGAGATTTGTCTTAGTATCAAACTGTTGCTGATGCCATACATTCAAGGCTCACTTAAGTACGAATTTCCCTATATTGTCGAATATGTTGAACTAACCGCTTAATTTCACCTCCAGATAATTCTAATTCACTCAGATTGCCAACCAAAACAAACAATTCCTTGTCCCTACTAACGGCAGTATTTAGTAAATTAGGTTTACGGTTAAGGAACCAAAAACTATGCTCTTGCTGACACTGGTAAGGAGAAAAGATAATAGTCTGACTATTGGAACTGGTTTTTTGTGACACTGTTTAATCTACATACGCTGAATTTATATAAAAACTACTGCAATTTCCATCTAAAAATAAACTTTTTTCATCTTCACCACGTACACTAGAAACTAAAACCAATTCGGTTGACCTACCTCAACGTATCTACTAGGAACTTCATCCAGTGTCAACTCCTGACAAACAATGCCGCATTATCGCCCTGTTTAATCAGGCGGGTGGTGTCGCTAAATCAAAGCTGACAAAAGTGATGGTGTTAATGCCACGTTACTGATGCCATCCATTCAAGGCAGATTATAAGTACGAATTTCCCCATGTTGTCGAATGTGTTCAACTAACCGCTTAGTTTCACCGCCAGCTAATTCTAGTTCCCTAACATTGCCCACCAAAACAAACAATTTCTTTGCTCTACTAACGGCTGTATTCAGCAAATTGGGTTTGCGGTTGAGGAACCAAAAACTATGCTCTTGGTGACACTGGTAAGCAGAGAAGATAATAGCTGCTTTCTCCCCACCTTGAAAATTATGAACTGTGCCAATATCCTCCCAAGAAAAGTTTCGCCAACGGGTAGAAAGCCGATACTTGAGCGCGTTAGCTTGCTGCAAAAACGGCGACATTACCCCAATTGTCTTTGAGTTGTCATCCGAGCTAATAGAGTAGCCGTGCTTAAGCAAGGATGTAATTACAGCTTCTACAGCGTCGATTTCTTCTGGATTAGTGTTATGGGTGTGGCTTCCCTCAACATGGTAAGCCAATAGATGCGGTTCTGTAGCCGTCCGGTGATCATGAGAAAGAATTTGCAGACCACCGGGGTAGTTAGGACTGCAAAACAGGATAATGTCTGGAGTGCAACGATAATGATTAGAGAGAATAATGCCATTGCCTAAATCCCCTTCTGTACCACTAGCACCAGCAGCACGATGATAAGCGGTAGCCGTATATTTAGCAGTGGGAGCATAGCGATAATAATCTTCATTCCTCATGCCCCGCTCCAGAAAGGCAGTTTTGAAATATTGTTTGATGGTATCATCGCTCATATTAACGATAGGCTCAATTTGTTGGGGGTCGCCTGCTACTACTGCCTGTTGGGATCTCACCAGCAAAGGAAATAATTGGTGTACAAGAGTTGTCCCTGCCTCATCCACCAGTGCCAGCTTGATGATATTGGGCTGAAGAATTGGCAACATATTACGCATTGATTGAAGGGTGGAGGTAATGACCGGGAAAATCAAGCTCAAGTCACGGTAGATGGCATCACTATCAGTTGACAGTTTTAAGAATGCTTCTCCATCCCCTGCTAATACACTGCCGTAAGTTTCTAATGCCCTCATAACGCTATCCTTGCGTCGGAGAGTTTCTTGCAACAGAAACGCCCAGGCGCATTGAAATAGTTCTAGCTGCAAATGGTGATAGTCACGGTAAAAACGACTGTATAAATCTGCTGCGGGGTAAGTATCAAGTTGTTCTTGGATTTGTTGCTGTTGAGCCTGTTTTAGTTCTAGTTCGTTAGTTAAAGCCGCTACTTGGTTTTGAATTTCAGTTACTTCCAGGTTTAGATTCCGCCATTGCCGTGACAAATCAATTTTTTGGTGAACGCTGGTGATTGCTGTCGTTAAACTAGAGGGGTCAATGGGTATTTGAAAGGGATGTGCTGTAGCTAAAGTGTTTAAAACAGCCGCGTTTATCCGATTCGCCAAACGCTGAAAAATCCGCTTGTCGGTAGTAGCATTGAGCCAGTCCAAGGCGCGTTTTGTAATAGAGTCAGAATCTTTTGGCAGTTCGCGTTCTGCTTGGAATAACGCGATTTGTATCTGTTCGTAAGCATCAATGGGAAAATTTTCGTAAGCAGCCAAACTTGATAGCTGTTCAGTTAGGGCTTGCAACTCGGAAGACTTAGCTGCAATCTCGTTATTGAGAGATTGGATTTCTACATCAATTTGCGATCGCCGTTCAATGTCAATAACTTTTTGAGCAGTATTCAAGCGGTCTTGCTCTATAAGTTGTTGAATTTCACTTTCTGCTTGTAGTAATTCGAGTTTGGCTTGTTGCCAGGAATCTTGATTAAATTCAGTATTACGCAGCCAATCTTGGGTTAATTGCAGTTTGGGTAAGGTTTCCTTACGGATATTAGTTTGGTTTCCGCCTGGAAGATAAAACTGTTGAGCAGAAGAATTTATAGTCAGTCGTTGTTGAAATTTTTTAACGGTGCTGTTATTAGCACCGACAAAGAATATTAAATTATTTACATCATCTTCATCGTGAACAAGCCGTAACGCTCGATTTACTATTTGCTGTGCTATGAGGTGCAAAAACACCTCCGTTTTTCCATTCCCCGGTGGCCCACAAACAGCCGTTAGTAAGTTTTCTTGGGCGTGTTTCAAGACAGAGGCTTGAAATTCATCAGGTGCGTGTGAAGGGAAAGCACCCCAAAATCTCACCTTATCTCTGGGTAATTGTGGTTGACCATAAAGGTACTGCATGGCTGGATGAGTTTCAGTTAGCCATTCTGCCTTAGAGTCAGGTTGTTGCAGTTCCTTAAATATTTCTTGTATGTCTTGCTTAAGGAGGGCATTATAGGGTGTAAAGTCGCAGCGTAGCAAATAAGGTTGTCGAGAGGTTTTGTAGTTTCCTTCGGGGAAGTCTACCAGTTCTAGAAAGTCTCGAAGTGTTGGGAATCTTCCTTTAAATGTGTCTTCTAAGAATTTTAAAATTCCTGATGCAACAATCAGTGATTCGGCTTGTTCTTCCTCTAGCCCGTACAACCGCATTAAATTAACGTTCACTGGCTGAAACTCGTATTCGGTCAAGTCCCAGCCAGTTTTGCGGTAATTCCCTTTTAAAATGGGTGAAATATCGATGGTGAACAGAGGCAAGTATTTCAGCTTTTGGTCTTTGCCCTTGCCGTTGATTATATAGATTTGTGGGAAAGCGACAGCCACCTGCACATCATTTTTGTTACCTCTAGTGGCTGCTTGTTGCTGTTGCTGGAATTGCGTAAATACTTCGCTATCTAGGAGTAACTTGTTGCCTACAAGCTGGACTCCCTTATCTACTACTTTTGAATAGATATCTGAAGAACGCTCGACCTCAGCTTGAGTCAGTTCCTCTAATCTGATATAGCTTAACCAAGCTTTTACTATCTGGAGCAGTTTTTCTGACTCTAGCATAGGGACTTAAACTTAAAAAGGAACACAAGCTAAGTATAAAAAATATTTGAATCTTCTGTTTTCTGCATCATGCTATGGGTAGGTAAGGTCACTCAAAATTTGTCAGCGTTTCCAGTTGTGAGAGCAATTTTTCGATTTGCTTGCGTTTTTTAGGGTCTGACCAGATGCGTGATTTTTTTAGTTTAGTGGTGGCAACAGCAAAACGTTCTTTGTAATTGTTAGATTCAGTTTGAGGGTTAGAGGCAAGGGTCTTCTTTTCACTAATGCGCTGTTTAATTTCGCTTAAAGACCAGTTGTTAGCAATAGCTTGTTCTACAAAGGCAACGCGCTCGTCTAAATCCTGAATAGCAGCAATGGCTTTGGCTTTGGTGTATTCAAGTTTTCCTTGTCTTAGTGCAGAAAGAATATCTTCAGGGAGGTTTAGCAAGGGCAGACGATTCTTGACGAAAGATGCCCAAGTCATTAAGCCAAGTCCCTCAAATACACCTTCAACAATTTTTAGATCAGTGTCGGCAGATGGCTCATGATTGGGGTCTAAATTAGGGGTTTCGGTTTCGCCCATAACGTTATGGGTAGGTTTATCACCTTCGCCTTCATCCTCGCTGATAGTGTTATTATTGGAGTCAGTTTCACCTCCGCCCATAACGTTATGGGTAGGTTCATCACCTTCACCTTCGGGTGCGCCCATAACGTTATGGGTAACTGTAGATGTCTTGTTTTGTAAGCGTTGTAGACGATACAGTAATGGGGGTACTTCCTGGGGGCTTCGACCTAGTTTGAGAGCCAGCAGTTGCAGGATGCCTTCAGTTTCTTCAACTGGGTTAAGGTCTTCCCGCAGTAGGTTTTCTACGAGTGCCAGTTGAAAAGCAGCGTTATCATCTAATTCTCTAATAACAACTGGTACTTCTTTTAAAGCAAGTTCAGTTGCAGCACGATAGCGGCGCTCCCCTGCTACGAGTTCGTGTTTTCCATCAACAACGGGGCGGACTAACAGAGGTTGCAGGATGCCATGCTGTTTTATCGATTCGGTTAACTGCTTTAACGATTCCGGGTCAAAGTAGCGGCGTGGTTGTGTCGGTGGTAGAGTAATCTGCTCTAAGGGCATGGACTGGGGAGAAGCAGCATTATTGATAGCTGTAGTGTCCCAAGGTACTTCAATTTTGCTTTTCAGGGGTTGGGTGGTTTTGGTGCGTCTCATTTTAAGGTTGATAAACTAAGGGCTATTTTTTTGAGGATTTGGACAGATGAGTGCTTGGGGTCGTAAACTGCCAGGGGCATTCGTTCCTCTGAGGCATCAACAAAAGCGGTAGAGCGCGGAATGGGAGGGAATATTGTTCCGGCGTTTGCTAGTTGTTCGGTGATGGCTGCTAGGGTACGAGTGTCTTGAGAGTTACGGGCATCGTATTTTGTGGGTACAAATCCAGCTATTTGTAATTTGCGATTGGGCTTGTTGCGGACGGTAGCGACGGTTTTTAAGAGTTCGCCTGTACCTTCAAAGGCTTTGAAATGGGTTTCTAGAGGGACAAGAACATGAGTGGCAGCGACCAGGGAGATATAAGAGAGTAAACCTAAGCTGGGAGGGCAATCTATAAGGATGAAATCGTAATTATCTTGGATTGGTTCGATGGCTTCTCGTAAGCGAAAATCACGCATAGAAGCGTTAACCAATTGCATTTCTGCCGTAGCAAGAGAGATGTTAGCCGGGGCTAAATCCATGCCATGAATGCCCTCATGAATTGATAGGGGTCGTTCATCGACAATGGCATTATTAACAGTTTCGTCTAAATCCCTTGGAACCAAGCCCATAAAGATAGTTAAGCTGGCTTGGGGGTCTATATCGATGAGCAGGACACGATGATCCAATTGCGCTATTTGGTAGCCCAGGTTTTGGGTAAGGGTGGTTTTGGCAACACCTCCCGCCTGATTAAATACTGCGATGATTCGGCTCATAAGTGAGTTGGTTTACTGCACCGTTACAGTTTAAGATAACTGTTGATGGGTAAATTGGTATTGTTTATCAAAAATTATGATCACATTAAATCCCCGTCTCTAGCTGTTTATGCTACTAGGATGAACAATAGTAATTCCTTCAACTTCTACAAAGTCTTTTGGGTTTAAAGTCAGAATATGACTAATTTTATGGGCAAGCACTACTGCTTGTATACGTAAATCGTGGGTGCGTTTACCTGAAATCTTGTGAGTTGTAGCGAGGCTAAACCAAAGGCGAAATATATCTGGTGTTTCTTCTAGCCACTCAAACTGATTTATTAGCATTTGCACCGCTCGTTCGGTTTCTTCTGGTGTCCATCCAAATCCGTTTACAGCTACAGGACGGGTGGCTACAACCCAAAATTCAATTAAAACTTGAGATGTAATAAAACATCGATGGTTATTAGATATTAGATACCTGATTGTGCGTTCAACAAGATTGTAATCTGGTGAAGCTATATCAGAGGAGCGTAATAGGATATTGGTATCTAATAAATAATCGGTCATACTTCATCATCGTAGATGTTTTCTCGACGCAGAGCTTCATCATCAAGGTTGGCATAGCTTTTTGGTGCTGTATCTACCCACTCCTGCCAAAGTAATAATTTCTCTTCCGATGTTTGAGGTTTATTAGTTAGTAACGTTAGATGCTTGTTATTCAGCTTTTCTTGAAACAGTTTTTGCTCTTCGGGGGAGAGGTTTAGTACCACTTCTACGAGGGAATTAACAAGTTGTACATTCATCTAGACCTCCAGGATACTCCCACTATATTAATATAGGACTCCTATTGGTTTAGCAAGGGATACAAATTGTAGGTGAAGACAGCAATTATTAGCCCACACAAGTTGTTGACGAAAATACCGCGAACTGCGCTCACTGGCATTTTTTCAGGTTTCAAGAACTCGTGGCAATTAGGCGGCGATAGCGGAGTGCTGGGCGGGGCTTTGATAAACTAGGCATCCCCACGAGTAAACTGTTGCCCCGTCCCAGCACCGCCTAATTGAGCGATAGCGACAACGAGTTCGTCGGCGCAACACGACTCATCGACTAAAACCTCTAGAACGTTGTTTCTGCTGTTCCATTTCTCGCTGCTTCGCTTCAATCAAAATCTCATTCCAAGTCCGCCCACTAGGTGCAACTCTTTTAGCCTGGGGTAGCATTTTTTGAACAACTTGCGCTGTTTCATTGCCCTGTTCATCGTTATTAAATGCCAAAGCAATTCTGTTCACATTCTTGAGCAATTCCAGGGGCAACGAGTTCGGGTCATCAACAGCCATGTACATTGTTCTAACTGGTGGTTGTCCCTTGTGTGCATCCCTATCAATATGTGCAATTGAGAGTGCCTCAATTGGAGAATCGCACAAAATAACTCTCTCGATTTGGGAGTCAGGCTCTCCACCCAATTTTAGGTAAAACCATCCCTTTGAGCGATCGCTATTTTCAGGGTACTCCATACACCGATTGTCAAGGCGTGTGGTATCCCAAACCAGTGCGCCTGACTTTTCGCCGTTTAAATCGCGCTTGATAAATACCACACGATGCTGCTGCTGCGTGTCGATGTAACCTAACCCCTGGCGTTGTAATGCCCCTACAAGGAAATTGGTTAAACCGCGTTTTTGAGTGAGGTAATTTTGCAATACCGGGCGTAAACTTTCATCTTCTGGTGGTGGAGTGAATTGAGTTTGTTTGAGTTCAATTTCTTGAAGAAACTTTTCTAACTGCTCAATTGGCAGTGGAACAGAAGGAATCAACAGAATTACGTTAATGCGCTCATCATCACGTTCTGGCTGGTAGTCAACACCACGATGTTTTTGCAAACCAGGGAAGGTATAAGCTGCACCTAACTGTGTGCCACTAAAAGCAACTCCATCTTTCTGGTATGAAATGCCTTTTGACTTCCCATTCCTGGTAAATCCTGTCCTTACACTAATACCAGCTTGCTGCAACCGCACAATCAATTCAGGCATCTGAGGATTGTCAACAGATGCGCGGTCAATTATCTGCTGAATTGACTCTTTAACACTGGTTTCTGGTGGAGTATCACGCCTACCTTGCGAATATTCTTCTTGCTCTCGCTGAATGCGCCGAAATTGTCCTGTGCTTTGGGTGCGATTCAGTTTTTCTCTGCTGCCCTGAACTTGAACTAAATCATAATCCTGCTCAATCTGCCGCAGCACTTTCTCAGAGCGCACATAATCCCAAGAATCATCGACTAATAGCCCAGTATCTAACCTGATTCTGCTGGCGGCAATGTGGACATGATCATCGTCGGTGTTTTCGTGGCGAAAGATGGCAAATTGATTGGCATCAAAACCCATCTCTTTCATGTAGCGATTGCCAATTTCACACCATTTATCTTCTGAAATTACGTCACCCTTAGCGGCTGATAGAGATACATGGTAAACCACACGCTCGGCATCTGGGTTTAATTGTCGAGACAGTCGAAATTCACTGGCCAGTTCTCTGGCATTTCTGCCACTCATGTTACCGCCAATCAGCTTGGCATTTTCGCTGTTGTGCAAATAATCCAACAGCTTGCGAAAGCCTCTACCCTTCGTCTGCTTCCCAATCATCTTCATCCTCCTCCTCTTCCCAGTCGTCTGATTCGGTGTCAACTTGTGCAATGTCTCGTCTGCACTGGTGTAGTAGTGATAAAAGTTCTTCTAACAGTTCTGGATTGGCTGGTGGAGTACGCCCCATTTTTATAGCTGTATTGGTGGCTTTGACAAGCTGATTTAAGTTGTTACCGATTTGTCCTAATTCCCAATATGTTTGTAGGCTAATTTTACTCAGTCGTTTGGGCAGTGGTCGCAGCAATCCATTACGCCTCATCAGTTCACTCGCTGACATTCCCGCATCTGCTGATTTCAAACGCAGCAAGTCCAGTTCGATATCGCTCAACCTCAGCGAGAACAGATGTTTTCTGACGAGTCTTTTTGACTGCTTACGATTGACCATTTTTCGGCACAACACGAGGGGGGTTTTTTAAGGGGGGTACTCCCCCTTGAACAAGCCGTCGTCCGAGCGCAGCGAGGTAAAGCGTTAGCTTTAAGACATGGCTTGCTTCTAGCCGGATTTTGGGGGAGGTTGCGGGGACTGGAACGAAATCAGACGGCGTAGCCGTTCTGCTGTCAATGCTACAACGTACAGAGAGAGATATCAACGGCGTAGCCGGAATTTGAGAAATCAAGCAGGATATAAGTTTTGGTTCGGCGTAGCCATAATAGGGAAGTAAATACAGCGAAGCTGTAATAGTTAGATTTTTTGGCTTAGATTGAAGGATAATAACAGCGAAGCTAGGACACAATAAGATAATTCAGCGAAGCTGTAATACAAAAGGATAATTCGGCGTAGCCGTAATAGTCGATTTTTTCAAAGCATCAGGTTGGGTAAAAATAACGGCGCAGCCGCCACAGAAAAAGGAGATTCGGCGTAGCCGCATGGGTCAAATTTTTTTAGAATTTTGAATCAGATTTTTTTCAAATAGTCGATAATGAGTAGTTAATCACTATTCACGAGCAATACCTTAGCCAAAAAAAGAGTATGAAGAGAGAGGGCTGACGTAGTAGAGTTATTGTCTCTCACAACGAAAACTCAAAAGCCACTCTTCAGCCCATGCCCGATATCTTATC
>NZ_JACJQW010000057.1:0-32332 GCF_014696905.1 Nostoc sp. FACHB-190 | reverse complement strand
GCGATCGCCAAATCTTTGCGTTCAGAATTTAATGCTAAATCATACGTTTTACCAGTAACACGGACAGTACCATCATTTCCAAGCTGACCTATATTTGATGCCAACTTCTGGGACACCTGGGAGATTCGAGTGAGCGTATCTTGTTCCATTACCGCCAGGGCTTTGGGAGACAACTGACCGCCTGCTTTAAAATTATTGGCAACTTCAACAATTCGTTTTTTGTAATCGTCAGGTTTACCCAAACCATCAGCCGCAATGTACCATGAGCGCAGGTGGTCGATGCTTACGGACTGAGATTCTTGGCTGGGGGGTGTTTTCGGTTCAGTTAGACTGGTTTGCGACGGCTGCTGTAACTGTGAAGTTTGGGATAACGTTACTGTCTGTAGTGGTTGTGGCGGTTTGAGATGCTTTGGACGGTCAGGCAGCGATCGCACTTTCTTCTCGTATTCAGTTTGGGACTCAATCACACTCCCAAATTTCTTGGCCATCGCCTCAAAAGTGGGTTCAGAAATTGATGAATTTACCAAATTAAATACGGCGAGTCCCTTTTTCGTTTCCAGTGGCACATCTTCTGGTGGCACTTGGGCAATCGCAACATTCTTGTCAGCCAGCCACTCGGTCACAGTCGCAATTTTATGGTTGTCCACGGCTAGTTGTGTCAATCCCAACATTTTATCTTCGGGTGTGGCAAACAACATGGTGGGACGCTCTTTTATTTTGTAGAGCATCGGTGCAGTTTTTGCGATCGCTCTGTGTTGTTCTTCATTGACTGTCTGTTGACCAAACACTTGGTTTTGTTTCACCCAAGTTTCAGGATATTGAACTGTTGCGGGGTCAACTTTCACGACCATTGTTGTGGTGAAATTGCTCTGGAGCGTCACATTAACTGGTGTTAATTGACCAAATTTTAGCGCCCCCAAGTTTTTGATTGCTTCTTTATCTTTATTAAAAAACAGTACTCCCAACGGTTCCCCATTTAAAAACACGGCATCTCTTACTTGAGATTGCGGTACTTCCAGTGTTAGTTTTCTATATTCTTTATCTGCAAATTTCTCGCCTTCATAATCGTAAGAATTAGTTTTATCAATCTTTATAAAATTCCCATTTGGTGACTCAGCTATCACAAAAGCATTGTGTTTTTCGGATATGGTCGTAAGCTTGAGATTAAGAGGTTTCCCGTCAGCAAGATAGTTTACTGCCTGGAGTTGCTTGATAGAGTCGGCATCCAACTCTCCAAGAGTTTTACCATCTAACTTAATTTTCACTACTCCTGTGGGTACTGGTACTTTACCAATTTCCAAGCTGACTTGTTCACCGTGAAATGTCTTGTCAGCATAAGAGAACTTTTTGATTTCTCGGATGGTAAACTCTACTGGTTCCTGTCCTGGCACAGAAACCGTCGCTTTGGCTGTCGAAGTTTCCCCAGGCAGAATATTAGTCTGCGCCTTTGTGCCAATTGGTAAATGCGCCGTCCTCGGCTCTAACGCTGCAAACTCCTTATATTCACCATCACCATCGGCAACAAACACTAATCTCGAAGCGTAGCGATCGTGTCCCGGTGGGTGGTCACTAGCTCGGATTTCTACATTGTATTTTTCGTCGGGGTTCCATTCTTTACCCTTGAAGTTGTTAGCCTCATTACTCAGTGTGCCGACTCGCAAATCAGTAAATTGCAGTTCCCCCAAGCGCGAGATAATTTCCTCACTGAATGCCGCGAACACAAAGTTAGGTGTTTTCTTCTGGATTTGACTTTTATTTTGAATTTTGAATTTTGAATTTTGAATTGATTCAAGTTCATCCTGCCTCGCCGCCCCAACACTCCACGCTGCCGCCGCCGCCGACAATCGTTCGGACTCTGGTATGCTCTCACAATATGCTTGGGCAAATTTGTAAGCCTGCGAGAACATCAACCGCGTTTGTCCTTTGGTCAGTTCGGGACGGAATTCAACCAGCTTGGCGTTGTTGGTTGTCATCCCTGGCTTGAGGTTGTTTTCCTCTATTGACTGGGGGCTGATTGTGCCGAGTCTACGAAACTTAGGATTACCATTATCATCCTGTTCGTTGTTAATTTGGGCGATCGCCAATAATTTGTTGCTGCGCTTGTCCTCTACCAGCTTCAAGTTGATAGATTCTGCCTTCCAAATGCCCGGATGCTTGTGGCGTAAGAGGTTTGTCATCTCCAGCTTAGTCCCCTGCTGCGTTTGGATAATGGCTGATGGCCCTCGCTCTGTTTCCCGCCGTCGCTCCATTGCCACGGCAGCGTTGTACAGGCGGTCAAATTCATACTTTGCAGCGATCGCACTGAATCTCTGCTGGGGTGTAAATTCTACATCTTTAAATAAATTGCTGAACTGGACTATAGGGCGTGATTCCAGTTTCGATTCTTGGAAGTATTTGTTAGTTTGGTTGATTAATAATTCGACTGGGGAATAGCCCGTGGTTTTGATGCCGGAATCTAAATAAACTGAGGTTGATTTTTTATCTCTAACATAGTCTACCTTGCGGTACAAATAGCGATTATTTTCTTTAATTAAATCCATTTCTGGCTTTCGGGAACTTTTGAATAAGTCCACCGCGACTTGATTGTGATAACACGCTTCTTCGATTAATTTACGATATAGTATACGATTTTTATCCATCGCCTGCTCAATGCTTTCAGGCGTTCTATCTGGGTTTTGAGCGAGTTTTACAAATTCTTGTATATTAGGTTTATACTCTTCCCTAATAGGCTTGGCATTATCTTCTTCTAGTAGTTTTTCATAATGTTCTAGTACTCGGTCTAAGTAAGCTGATTTTTGCTCAGAAGTTCCGTAAGTTTTAAGGATTTCGATTTCAGACTCTAAAGATAAAAGTGAGGTCACTTGATTATTAATAATGCCCACACTGATGCCATCGCTCATGTGTATGGCTATTTCCTCAAATGGTGGTTGTTCTCCGTTAATATAAAATGATTGCTTTTTCTCTTTAACAGTAGGAGCATAAGCATTTTCGGGCTGATTTCTGTACTCGGCTTCTGCTGTAAGATTGGGGTATTTCCTAGCAAGCGTCACTCCAATACAATCGCCGTCAAAATCTCGTCCTTGGCGCTCTGATTCGGTTTCTAATGGGGCTATTTCGTCAGGCTGAAGTCTCGCTTTAATGCGTTTTAAGTCTTCATCGTTGACGACGATAATTCCTTTTAACGGTTCACCATCTGGCCCTAGTCGGTCATCGACAAGCTTATTAGTTGAAACACACAACCCGTTAGAGTTGAGGAATGGTGAACGGAAATTAAGAACTTTTTCACCTTCATCCAACCAAGGAACACAAATTTCACCGTTTTTCAATTCCTTGGATGAAATAATCATAGCTCTATCAAAAGTCAGTGTCCCTCCCAAAGCGATATCTCGCCATTCACCCTGGACGAATTTAGCAAGCTCTCTCCTGACCTTCTCTGTTTCTAAAATTTGGTTATGTCCACTCACCAAATCAGCTTTGATGAGCTTGTACATTAATAAATCATCTTTCTGTGACCCTTCATCCAAATCATCACTTGCTTCAAATTGTTCTTCAGCTTCATTCCATGTGAGCAATTCCAACTGTTTAACAAGTGAACCATCAGCAACTTGTTCAGTGATTTGTTGTTCCAGAGAGGCTTTCTGTTCTTCTGTGAAAGCTTTACGTTTTTCATATTTCTCACAAAAAAGTTGAGCCACTTTTCTGGGGTCACTTTGGGATTCTGCTAACTTTTGGGCTTGAGCTTCTAGTTCTTCAGCGAAATCTTTAATACCTTGGGGGAATGATGCTAATAGTTGAGATATTGCTGTTTTACCGCGCTCTGACTGTGACTTTTCACCTAGCCATATTTTCTGTGTGTAGAGTCCTGGTTGAATTTGGGGTTTAATTGCTCCCCCTGGACGGTCTTTGTCTGTGCCTTTGAAGCTGGAGAGGGGGAGAATTAGGTCGATTTTTGGCTCATTTTGGGGGTTAACATATTCTACACTATCTAGTTTATGTGGTCTTAAGGTTCCTTTTCCAAATCTATATTTAGTATCTTCTCCATCGCCTTCTCTCCAACCAAAGCGATGCTGAATGACTCGGTAATCTTGTTGTTCTTCCCTTTTTGTCAACTTGTCATAAAGTTGAGTTGAAATTTGTCCGTAACAATCTCCTACTAATTTGAAAGCACTTTCTCTTTTGAGAATTCCTCCATTTTCACCAGCTTTGTCCGGATCTGAATCATCATTTACTACTAGGATATTGAGAGTTTCATTAAGAGAATTTTTGCAAGAACCTAAAAAAATAGAACCATAAGCACCCCGGTCTTTTCTATCAGGGCATAGCTTATCAATCACTTCCAAACATTCTGGTGAACCATAAAGCAATCTAGTCTTAGAAGATAATAAGAGAGTATGCCCATTTGGATGATTTTTTAAATCTTCTGGGGTACTATATTCATCTAGATGTCCAAAAGAAAACTCTTTGTCAGGAAAGTAAAATTCTAGTAGAGTATTGTCCAGCTTTTCGGTTAAAATTGATTCAGGATTCTTGCTATCTCCGTCAACATGAATCCAAGTATTTAGTCTGGTGTCGAAGTGTTTAAATTCTAGAGTCATAGCTCTTCAAATATTAAAACTTTATCAATTTTGTGAGGTGTTAATTATGGCGAAAATAAATATGTCTAGAACCAAGAGATGGTTCAATATGCACAAAAAAGAATTTTTACCTGATGGAACAATGAGGGATGAGGTAAGGCAACAAAAAATAGCTGAAGGGAGTCATCCAGGAGCCGTTGATAGTTATGCTCGTAGGTTAAAGGCGGAGTTTGATGAATGGAAACGCCTGGACGAAACACAACCAGAAGAGTGGATAGAGTACACAGCCTACGACTTCTTCACTTCTGAGGAAAAGAAACAATTTAACCCAGACGGTACTCTTAGAGCCGACTATATTGAGTCTGCGTTAAAACAGGGAATTAGCGAGGGATGGTTGGCAGAAATGGAACGCCGTCAACAGATTGAAGTAGAAAACTTCAATAAAATGTCAGCATCCCACGCCGAACAAGGGATTAACTATGGCGCTTGGCTAATGCGAAGTCTCAAACCTGCCAACGGCACATACCAACAACGCCGCCAGCAAATGGAAGTAGACCTAAGAAACAACGAAGAACCAAGCAGTTTACCCTTCGATTTAGACACACCACCGTTCATCTAAATAAACAGCGAGGTTGATGTTATTTGGACGGGCTTACCCAAAACAAAATCAACCAACTTCTGCCCACTAACAAGAATCACCTGGGGACAATCACCAATCATCTGTTTTGATTTGTCCCCAGTTTTCCCTGTGTGAATGAAAAACCCTCCACTAGCACCGAGTTGTTCAATAGTTTGCTGGAACTGTTGTATATGCTGCGGGTTAATATAATCCGCATAACGCTTGGCTTGAATCAGATATAAACTGCCCGAAACCCAAACCCGACCATCAACACCCCCATCTCCGCTATAACTGAAATTGCGTTTAATCTGCCACCCTTGTTCTTGACAACAAGTTAACAGTAATTCTTCAAAAACATAGGGACTAATTTTACGCAGCGTGGCTATTACTGTGGGTAATTTTGGTTCAGGGTGTTTGCTACGGAGCCATTGCAGGACTGCGTTAGCGTGGTTGATGTTGCGCTGATGTTTTGTTTGGCGTTTGGGTGATTTCTTCCTTTTTAGTCGTCGTTTAAACTTCTTGGTTGGACTTAATGCCCAAACTATCAAAAGTATTACAACAACAATGATGAAGGAAACAATTAGCTCCACTGGTTTTATTTCATTGATATTACTGCGTAGATGCTTGCGGCTTGTCGTTAGACATCACTCGTAGTGGAGGTAGACTTACTCGTGAAAAAATCAGCAGTCTACCCTTTGATACCAATTAGGGTGCTTGAACAGGGGCATTAACTGAAGCTGGATTGTGCCGAGCCTGAGTAAAAGCCCCATTGAAAACGCCAATCATACCGAGAATAGCAAAAACAGTTATAGCTACTCTCTGAACAGAGCTAAATACTGACAATTCTTTTTTGGCATCAGTGTAAACTTTGTTGAGCAAGTCAAGTTGTTTGTTCTGACTGACAAAGTAATTTAAGGCATTAATACAGGGTTCTAAATTTTCGCCTCGTTCCGCTTTTTGAAAAAGTAAAGCCTCTAATTTTTGCTGGTACTGAATTGGAGTTAAATCAGAGTTTAACATCTGTGGTTGAGATATTTGTGTATGCTTGCTGGAGCCATTCAGTGTTGTCAATTGGTGCTGCATATTTTCCTCAAATTTGTTTGGTAAATATTCAGTAATATCAATAATTTGCATTAAAGAATTGATATTACTAGAGTGGTGTTATGAAAAGTGAAAGAGGAATATCTTGAGTTATCCAAACAGAGTGTATCTGCTGAGTTCTGCTAAAACAATCTACAGGAGTACAAAAAAATTCGTACTTATTTCTGTAGATTTTTTTGCAATTTCATGCTAAAGCTCTAGTTCGATGCCTTGACTTCGGACATTAATTGCTTGCTGTGGCGCAGGGGAATCTTGTTCTAAGGGATCTGTGCCATCAACAAAAATTTCCTGCGCCAACGTCCGTCCGTCGCCATCAATATCACTTTCAAGAATGTATTCCAACACATTGGACGGAACACCCTGGCGAACTGCAACAGACAACCATGCCTTTACAAATTCTCCACTAGCCGCACTGTTGGCTAGAACTTGTAGAGCTTTTTCGGCATCCTGAGTAGTGGCTTTCGAGAGGTCTTTTACGCCAGCCTCTTGCCAAACATCACCAAAATAACCTAGATAACGCTCATCAAAGTTCTGTTCTTGTGCGAATTGTAATAACTTTTGGGTTTGCTGTTCGATGTCTGTTGGCATAAATTTAGTGCATCAGCAATGTTTATTGAGATTTTGGTGGAAGAAATTTATGC
Source organism: Nostoc sp. FACHB-190 (assembly GCF_014696905.1). NCBI lineage: Bacteria > Bacillati > Cyanobacteriota > Cyanophyceae > Nostocales > Nostocaceae > Nostoc > Nostoc sp. FACHB-190. The sequence goes on along the minus strand of NZ_JACJQW010000057.1, from coordinate 25,397 downwards.
GATCGCTTCTACCAAAAACCGAAATCTTTTAATTGCGAATTAAAGGGTTGGGATTATATGGTCAAAAAGCTATTCTGCTTGCCATTCCAAAGGTCTGTTTCTTGCTGTCGATTTCGGACACCTGGATGTTGATAGTTATCTGGAACCAATGGTTGAGTGCGTTTGTAACCAAAATGATTGTCCAGTTCTTTAATATAGGTAATATGTGCAGTCCAAACATCGGCCACTCTGTCCCCTAAACCCAGAGTATCAAGTGGTTTGGGAATATCAACACCTCCATTCCAAGAAATCGGTATACCTTCTTTTTGGAAATGTTCTGTTAATTCAGGGCGTACAAACTCAGATGTACCCCCGCAAATAACAACTTCATTAAATGCAGCTATATTTCTAATCCAACGAATTAAAGCGCGACAGTAATCATCGCGCACAATTGGGAGAACTGAATTAAATAACTTTAAATCAGATTCAATTTCTTCACCACTTTTGCGCGACAAAGAACGAAGCGCATTCAAATTGCCTTTGCTGGCTTCTACTAAGGCTTTAGGTAATCGCTTGTCATTTTTTAATAATCCAACAGAAGTTCGCTCAACAAATTGTTCTACCACCCAATTCATACCTAAATCTGTAGATTCTGAAGCACCTGGATTACCTTTTTTGAACAAAAGAAAAGAAGCATTACGATAACCCAACATCAGCAATCCAATGTTTTTCTGTTTGAATGATTCACCTAATCCACGTCTTCGATAAGCGAGAATTCCACTACCTTCTGGGGCTACCTGAAAGTTACGCAACTTAGCTTTTAGTTTTCCCGTAGGCGTGATGACACCCTGGCTTAAAACTGATGCCAATTTTTTACCTAATTCGCCACCATCAGATATTTCTCCAGGTGGTAAAAGCAAGTCTACATAAGCTTCTACAGCCTTCAAATCTAATTGATGACAAGCCCACCACAGCAAACCAGTTATTTTTGGCAGGGCATAATGATACTTCAAATCTTTAAGTGCTGCTGTACCTGCAAAAGCATCTTTGGCTAAAGCGCCTAAAGCATAGTATTCTTCGCCAATTCCCACCCAAACATAATCAGAATACAATCGATTTCCCAGGTGTGTAATTGATTCTCTTCGCACATCCGCTACTTCGGGTTCCATTGCTATTACCATTGGTAGACCATCAGGATATATCTGCACAATCCCTTTGCTCTGGCTACCTCCTAAATCAAAGGTAGCAACCATTTTTGTCAAAACTTGTGAAACTCTATTCATTTTCTCACCCAATTATTAAACACCGAACAACCTATTAATCTGCTTCAAATCCTCTGACGGTTCTATTGTGAACAAACCGTCACCACTCTCATCCCAAAGTTGGCTATCGTTGAGCATTGGCTCTCCACTGTCTGCACTAGATTCTAGAAATGTTTCTCTAATCAAGGCAGCTTGCGCTTCTAATCGCTTGATTGCCCAAATTGCCCCCCGCCTCAGTTCTTTACTCCCTGCGCCAGCATCACAAATAGTGAAAGGCAACCAATATTCTTTGAGAGTCATCATCACTATTTCTGGTAGCTTCCCCAAGCCAAACGGCTCCGTTTGCAGATAGTTAATTATCTGTCCATCAATAGTGTCTGCTGTTCGCTTGATTGAAAGAATTACTTTTTGATTCTGTTCCATTTTTCTCACACAAAGATTTTGCGCGTTAATTCGCGCTAATATTTCCTCTTTCACTTTGTAGAATTAAATGGAAAACTCAATTAATTAAAGTCTAAGCCGATTCCTTTTCCTTGACAAGCTTAATTATCACTCCCACTAAATCCATGTAATTAGTGGGGTTTTAATCATTCAATTGTATACTAGATTACTATTCCCCAGGACTGTTTTATCACTCTTCTACAGCCGTCCTGAAACTGCTAAATGACTGTCCTAGAGCATCTCTTTTCTCGCCTCTGCGACTGTCCTGTAACTGCTTTAGGGAAACCACAGCAAAAGGCTGCAACAATTCTCCGGTGGCAGGATAAAATAACCGTACTTACTACGGTTATTTTTGCTATTCTAAATTCTAGCCATTTTCGAGGGGCGTTTTGGGCGAAAAATTGAGGATTTTCCGAGAAAATAATTTTAACAGGGTCAGAGTGAAATGTCTTACGCTATAGCAAGATTAAAGAAATTAAAGCGGAGCAATCTGACAGGGAGTGCAGCCCACACAGCCCGTGAGCGACCAACGCCTAACGCCGACCCAACCCAACAGAATCTCCGGTTTATTGGTAGTCTTAATCCAGAAGAAAGGTTAGAAAATTTGGTACTCGCTAAAATTGGCGAATATGAGCAAAAGCGGAAGATTCGGACAGATGGTGTTTATTGTGTGGAATTATTATTGAGTGCGTCGCCCAGTTATTTTCGCCCAGACAATCCTAGTCAAGCAGGGGATTATGATCCCCAGAGGTTAGATGCTTGGCTAGAAGCCACGCACCAATGGTTAGCGGATGAATATGGAGATCGCATTGTCAGGGCAGAATTGCACCTGGATGAAGCCACCCCCCATATTCATGCTTACTTCGTGCCTTTGGATGATGAAGGGCAATTACGCTGTAGTCATTTCTTTGATGGCAGGCAGAAAATTCAGCAATTTCAGGAATCGTATTACCAGACAATGCGGCTGATTGGTCTAGAACGCGGACTCAAAGGCAGTAGAGCGCAACACTTAGATATCAAGGAGTTCTACCGGATTGTTGAGTCGGGGCGAGACTTGGAAGCTGAAGACTTAAACCCTGAGCAGTTAAAAGCCAAAGCCGCAGACCGTGACAGGGCTACTCACTCCAAGGAAGAAATGGAAGCCACAGCCAAAGCTCTAGCAAAAGAAAATGAACTATTACGAAAACAAATTGCTGAATTAGAGCAACAAACTCAACAACTGCGAGACTTGCTCTTAGAGGATGTCGCCTGGGAGTTGGGGCTGCATCATGACCAAGGACGATGGAGGGGTCACGGTAACATCATTAGTATAAATGGGTCGAAGTTCTACGATTTTTCACTGGAGCAACAGAAGGGCGGCGGTGGTGCGATTGATTTGGTGATGCACGTTAACTCTTGCAATTTCCGAGAAGCGATCGCTTGGCTCAGTGATCGATTCGGGGAAGCCGGGGCAGAAAGAGCAGCGATCGCTCACGCCAAGAATGCAACAAGTGAGATTATCCAGTCTGAACCTCGTCCGCAATTCCGACTACCAGTTGAGGACAAAGCCAAATGGCAGTTAGTCTCTAACTACCTCACCCAGAACCGGGGAATAGGCGAGAATCTGGTTCAATCTCTCCACGAACGGGGGCTAATTTACGCTGATGATCAGCAAAATGCTGTGTTCGTGATGCGGAATCTTGGCGATCTACCCCATGCTAAAGGTGCATTCTTGCGAGGGACACGGGGCGAGAATAACAGTTTTAAGGGTTACGAGAAAGGGACTAAGCGCCGTGAGGGTTGGTTTTACTTTCACCTGGGCGGACAACCGACTGACCCTCCAGAAAAACTAGTGCTGTGTAAATCGCCCATCAATGCTATGTCAATAGCCATGCTGGAGTATCAAGTTAGAGGCGATGTGCCACCCACGAGAACACTGTACATGGCAGTTGATAGCCCCAACAGTTTACCTGTGGAGCAATTGCAGCATATCCCTAATGTGCAGGTGGCTTTTGACCCGGATGAATCGGGCAATGTAGCTGCACGGGCTGTAAAAGAACTACTACCACAGGCTACTCGGCTTAAGTGTAAGGCTGGTGATTGGAATCAGGAATTGGTGCAACTCTCCCAAAAATTGAACCCACAAAAAAATGAGGCAATGGAACTTTAAAACAATAGCCAAAGGTACTATTTATTTTTGTACTTTCGTTGGTGCAAGCAATTATTTAAGATTTTTATGATCTGGTTGGCAACAATACGTCAACCTATGAGTTCAACATTAGTTCAACAAGTTTTTGAGTTAATAAAACTCCAGAACAAGCTAATTGCCATAGAATCTCCCTTGCAAGAGAGAATTCGGCTACTCAAAAACATCGCCAGCGAATGCCAGCAGCAAAACATCAACTGCTACATCTGGACGCTGGAGGACGATTCACTATACCAGTTAATTGTCAACGACCAAGACTTGACATTACAACCTGAAACCAAATATCAGGCGATCGCCAAAAACCGACGCGAACACTATTTTGAAATCTTGAGATTTTGGAAAACCACTGATTTACAAGGCATTCTCATCCTGGAGGGGATGTTTCCCTGGCTGGGAGAGACTTCTAACCCCGACTTTTTTCTCACGGCGGAGTGGATCAAGTCGGCGCTGATTAACCTCAAACTGTACAATCGTAACTCAAACAAGACTGCTATCTTGTTGGGGCCAAATGCCAGCTTGTCAACTGACATTGCACCAGAAGTCCCTACCGTAGTTCAGCAGCTACCAAGTGTTGCTGAAATTGCTAATTATTTACCCCTGATCCTGCCCAATCACAGCGAAACAGATATTAACTCTACCGCTAGAGCCTGTGTGGGAATGTATCTTGCTGATATTGAGTATGGTATCAGACAAGCAATCGCATCTGGTTGTCTCAACGCTCAAGAGTTAATCAAAAAACTATTTACCTATAAAATTGACCTGTTTAAGCGAATTTACAACGTTGACTTTTTACTGCCACCAACCATTGAGATTGGTGGATTGGAGCTAATGCAACAAGCATTTAAGCGATACAAACGACTGTTGACACCACTGGCGAAAGCTTATAATCTCCGACTACCCAAGGGTATTTTGCTAATCGGCCCTCCCGGCACAGGTAAATCGCACTCAGCCAAAGCTTGCTCGGCGCGTTTGGGACTTCCTTTAATTATCGTAGAGTGGGGAAGCTTCCGCAGCTACGGCAACTTAGCCGAATACAAGCTCAAAATTTTATTAACATTGCTCGACCGTCTCAACAGTGTCATCTTCTATTTGGACGACTTTGATAAGGGATTCGCCGGGGATGATGATTTATCCAAACGCTTGGCTGGTATGCTTTTAACCTGGATGCAAGAACGTACTAGCGAAGTATTAATACTGGCATCTGTCAACCGATTAGATTGGCTACCACCTGAATTAACACGAAGCGGTAGGTTTGACGATATTTTCAAGGTGGATTTGCCCAACCACGGCGAACGCAACACCATATTCAAGATTCACCTTGCCAGATTTGATAAGCGGTTTCGTGGTGGAGATGCTTTCAGCACTGAAGAATGGCAGAGATTACTTAAAGCAACCAATCGCTGTGTAGGCGCGGAGATTCAAGCGATTGTGGAACGAGCAGCAATCGCTACTTTCTGCCAAATGTTTCCCGACGACACTATGCCATCGGAATTACCACCACTTGAGATTACACTGTCGGCGCTGCTGGAAGCAAGGCAAAACATTAACCCTCTAGCGATTCGTGAAGCTGACCGGGTTGAGAGTATGCGAAATAAGGCTGATTTACAAGGGTTGCCGTCGTCCCCGGTTGACTCTTCTATATACAGTGTCGGTAACGTTGATATTTTTGGGTGAACGTTTATGCAATTAGTAAAAATTCCTTCAGAAAAAGACTTGTACATTGCGGGGTTTAGGTTCCTGAATATTCTGGGGCCTGTCGCCGGTATATCAATTGTTGTGGCAACGTCAACCCTCGTTTACTTACAAACCCGCCCCCAGTATCTACCAGTAACCCACACTTTGACCCACAACAACCAAGTATTTAAGCTAGAGGTTGCCAGTACACCAGAGGAATTGGGGAAAGGCTTGAAATTCCGGTCATCTCTGCCGAGCGATCGCGGGATGTTGTTTGTTCTCGGTAAAGAATACAAAGATGTCCCATTCTGGATGTCACAGGTCAAAATCCCACTGGACATAATTTATCTCAAAGATAATGTAGTGACGACAGTGATTTACAACGCCCCACCTTGTCCCAAAAATCCTTGTCCGATTTACAAAGGTAGTGCTGCGACGCACGTTTTGGAACTCGCCCCTGGTGCTGGCATTCGAGTTGGGGATAAGTTATCTATCCAAAAATTACCAAAAAGTCAATAGCAATACATTTACCTAAAGGCCTGTTTTTTGTTGTTGTTTATACTTGCAGTGTTGAATGAATACATCAAAAGTTGTATGAAGAGAATAATTAATACGGTAAATGAGTAACAAATCATTTCCGTAGACAAAAGTATGATTTTTTTTCGTACTTAGGTTTGTGGGTTTTTATGTTGCCACAACAAATAATGTGGGTGTTCGTCTTTCAGTTATTAAATTAAGTAAGAGAGATGCAAACAACATATACACGCGAACTTCCCTCATCCAAAAAGAACAACAAAATCATGAAAAATAGCACCATCGCCCTCATGGGAATAACAGGTGTGCTGATGATTGTTGAGATGTCAGTCCATAATATATTGCTAGGTGGGTTCATGATTGTGGGAGCAATTGCAGTTGCAATTCCAAAGCAAACACAAGCTTTACTGACTAATTTTGAAAAAATACAACGCAAGTATGGAGTGAATCTTTATGCTGTGCTGTTTACGGTTCTAGCAATTGTTTTTGTATTGGATTTTGCTCATGCTCCAGCAGATGCTCAGTTTTTTCAAAGAGCGCAAACATGGATGGTTCGTGTTTTTAATAACGCTGGTGGTAACGCTCAAACACAATTGGTAGTCGAATTATTTTTCAACGTATTAAGAGGGCTATTCTTGCTATATTTAGGTGTAGCTATTGTGCGAATCATTCGAGCAGCCCGAAATGATGAGGACTGGCAAAGTTTAGCAAGAACACCATTAATTATCGTGTTGGCAGTTTTTGTAGCTGACTTAGTGACAGGATTGATTGTTCAATAAATTATCAAGATTTAGTTGTTGAAAACAATCAAAATGGGTGTTTTTTTCTTCCCCTCTTTAACTATTTTCTTAAAAAAGTAAATGATATAAAAAGGAGTCAGAAAACAGAATTGTAAGAATTCAGCACCCAGGAGTCAGAAGTCAGAATTTATCAGGACTGTTATATAAATAGGATATTCATTTACCAAATCTTCCTCTGATTCTTTAACCCTTCTGACTCCTGAATTCTGTGTAAGAATTTAGAATTCAGCATGAATTCTGAACGGCAGTTGACGACAGTTTGCTCAAGTCTGGCGACCGACGCAACTGTCTCCTTTATGCCGGGAAACCCGTCCACCGCACCGCCTCCTCCTTCCTCCCTAAATACTTACGTTTTTAAATTATGAATTACGAATTGTGTGCTTGGTATGAGCAAAGAAAAATTCAGGATTGTCAACAGAATATTAGGAGACAGACCCAGACTAGGCCCCTTCCCAGCAGACCAAATATTTCCTTGGTCAGCAATAGCAATACTCAATGTATTGGTGCTGAATTACATATTCCAAGTGAGTTGGTTAGCGACAGGATTAAGTATTGCATGGGGATGGGCGACTTGGTGGGTTCTATCTTCTAATCGAAATTTCTTTGGAAAGTTCGTCGGTGTACCTCGAATTAGCAGAGGTTATATGACTTATAAAGCGTTAAAGAATCAAGATGAAAACTAAGTCAAAAAAAACTGATAAATTAGGTAAGCAGTCTCTAGATTCAGAACAAATTAACGTAGTTAAAACGCTGACTCCTTTTGAGGATGTTATTCATTTAGCAGGAGTCTGTGACATAAATTTAGGTGGGAGAAAAAGAGTCGGGGCATTAATTCTGAAAAGAAAAGAAGATATTCAAATTAAGTTTTGTTTCGACTGCTTGGGTATCCACCCAAATTTACCGAATGAGCAAATACTACCAATATTTGACGGTATAGAAGCTGGACTAAAAGAAATCCCAGAAAAAGAATTTCTGACTATTCACTTAGGCTCATTTACGTCAGACTATGCTAGACAGCAAGAATTAAAAGTTATAGAAAATAAATGCGAAATCGACCAACTGAAACTTTTAGTACGGAGTGAAAGGCTGCGAATAAAAGAGCTAACGAAGTTAGGAATTCGGAAAAATAAATTTCTCCGGTTATGGTGTACTTATACTGTTGCTGACGACGACAACAAAAGCTCAGATGTTATTGAGGGTATCATCAGGAAACTAGAAAAAGGCTGGTATAAGTTTACGGGAGAAATTCATGGATTTAACAATACCAGAATTGAAAATATCCTCAGTAATTCATTTAGTGATGGATTCTTATTGTGGGAATCAATACTCAGCAATAAAATGAAATTGGGAATTAGGACTTTAAGTGCATCTGAAATATGGGAAGTAATTTGGCAGCAATTAAATCTCTCTCAACCTCCAGCAATTCCTAACCCGTTAACAATCAGTGAGAACAATGGACTAGTTGAAAGCCAAACAAGTGATTTTCATGTTCGCCATCATCTTTTAGAGAATGAAGCATCTGTGCCTTTTTTTGATAGAAGATGGGTAAAAATTCAAGATAAATATATAGGGGCGCTCAACTTCAGCCAAAAACCAGGGGGCTGGATTGATGAAAAAGCTCAATTACGTTACTTGTGGGAACTAATTTCTAGAGACAGCATTTTTGACACAGAAATCTTGTGTCAGCTAACAAAAGCAAATCAAGGCATTACCAAAACCAATCTACAACGCATTACTAAACAGTCAATCACAAGTACAACCTTGTCATCTCAGAAAGGCAATATCGATGTCAAATCTGGTATGAACATAGAGGAAGCAGTAGAAGCACAAAAGACAATCTACAAAGGCAATGTGGTTGTACATAGTGCTGTTGCTTTTCTGGTACACCGCAAAACCACACGAGAGTTAGATGAGGCTTGTCGCTATCTCGCCAGTTATTTCCTGCGTCCAGCCGTAGTTGACAGAGAAACTGAATATGCTTGGAAGGTATGGTTGCAGTGTTGTCCTTTCGTTTGGGAGCCGTTACTTACCAAACCATTTAAGCGCAGACTGCCATACTTTAGTAATGAAGCTCCAGGGTTGATGCCACTGATTCGCACAGCCACAGGAGATCGCTCTGGATTTGAGCTAATTGCTGATGAGGGCGGAACACCAGTATACCTAGACTTGTACCAGAATCATAAAAACCTTGCAGTGTTTGGGGCAACTCGTTCTGGGAAATCAGTGCTGGTTGCAGGAATTCTTACGCCAGCCCTCGCCCAGGATATTCCAGTGGTAGCTCTGGATTACCCAAAACCAGATGGAACATCTACATTTACCGACTATACAAAATTACTGGGTGAAGAGGGAGCTTACTTTGACATTTCCAAGGAGTCAAACAATCTATTTGAATTGCCTGATTTAAGAGGATTAGAAAAAGACTTAATTAATGAACGATTGAATGATTTTAAGGAATTCCTGAAATCGGTTCTTATGACCATGATTATTGGAAATAGCACAATTGGCGTGAGTCCATCAATGATTACCAACATTGAATCAGTTGTGGCTTTAGCATTAAAAACCTTCTTTAACGATGATGATATAAAACTCCGCTATAAAGCAGCGATAGAATCTGGTGTAGGAACCGAAGCTTGGGCAGGAATGCCAACGCTAAAGGACTTTTATAATTACTGTTCACCTGCTTTTATTAAGCTAGATTCAATTGCTAGTAATAGTAAAAATATTTTAGAAGCATTAGAGCAAGTTCGTCTGAGAATAAACTATTGGTTATCAACGAGCGTAGGGCAATCAATTTCTCGACCATCCAGCTTTAGAACTGATGCTAAACTATTGGTATTTGCGTTAAGAAATTTATCAAGTGAAGCAGATGCAGCGATACTAGCTTTAAGTGCTTATGCGGCAGCACTGCGTCGGGCATTATCATCAAAAGCAAGTATATTCTTCCTAGATGAAGCACCAATTTTATTTCAGTTTGATTCAATTGCCGAACTAATTGGACGGTTGTGTGCTAACGGTGCTAAATCAGGTATTCGCGTGATTCTTTCTGCACAAGAGCCAGAGAGTATTTATCAATGTAAAGCATCAGCTAAAATTTTCGCCAACATCACTACACGCTTAGTTGGCAGAGTTCAAACATCAGCAGTTGACCCATTTATCGAGCGTTTTAAATATCCTCATGAAATCATTAGGGTCAATAGCACAGAAGCTTTTTATCCAAAAAAGGAGGGCATTTATTCTCAGTGGTTGTTGGACGATAACGGCAAACTTACATTTTGTCGCTTTTATCCGGCTTACTGTTTATTAGCAGCAGTGGCTAACAACCCCCATGAACAAGAACTACGTACTTTGTTTCTCAAACAATACCAAAATAATCAACTATTGGGCTTAGTCCGTTTTTCTGAAGATTACATCAGAATGATTCGAGACGAAGAACTTTCTCTGGAAGCTCAACAATTACTCAAGCATCTTAAACAAAACAAAGCAGGTGTAACGTGAAAACTCGCAGAATAGCTGTCATTACTGCTGTGATTTTGACTATAAGTAGTACCTTGTTTATCGCTCCTAGTTATGGTTTGCAACTGGATCAGGATTTCCAGAAAATTTTGACTCTAATCACCAAGATTAGAGAGGCTTGGGGAGAACAAGGACAAGACGCAGAAGATTCAACTCAAGACTCTGTAGGCGATATGGGTGAGCCAGATCCAGTTGCGGCAGGTGAAGATTTCAAAAATAAAACTGCTGATGAAGAATCGCTACCGACAGCACAAGCAAAAGGTGAAGCGATACAAAGAGCGATCTCCAAGTTAAAAATTTCTCAAGCTTTAGGAAAAGAGGGACAGGAGGAAACAAAAGTTAAAGTTGACGATAACTTGCAAGTCGCTCAAGAAGCTCAAAATCTGGCTGATGAGGCCCAAGGAATGGATGCTTCTCAAAATATCTTAAAAGTAATCGCAAATCAAAATGCCCTAATTGTCGGTATGTTATCCAATCAACGTACTGATTCACTACAACAACGGTACGACACAGTACATTCAAATATGCTACTGACTCAAGTAGCTGATAATTTAGCTGCTCAAAAAGCCAATGAGCAACTTATTAATACGGGGACAACATCTTTGATCACTGAATTAGCAGTGCTAACTCGTTTAGATCCTACGTACATTGAAAAATAAATTCAAAATTCAAAATTCAAAATTTAAAGAAATAATTTTGAATTGGAGATATTATGCTAATCAAAAATTATTTATTTGCTCAATCTCAGTTTGCTGGTGGAGATTTAATTCAACAAGCAGCCCAAGCAGCACAAGCATTAGCCCAGGGCTTTGACGAGCTTTGGCAAGAAGTTACAACAGGTACTTTATATGCAACACTTTGTGATGTAGGTGTATTGTTTGCCGTCGCAACATTTGTTTTCTTTATGGTTGAATGGACAAAACAAATGTTGAATGGAGAAGAACAAAAGCCATATACAGACTTTATTTGGGTATTGCTAATTGTTGCCTTGTTAGTAAATGATGGGCAATTGTTAGGACAAGGCACAATAGCTATCAGAAATTACATAAACAATACAAACAATTTTGTTTTACAAAAGGCGGCGGCGGGAACTAATTTGGCTGGGGCGTATCAAAGAGCAGCAGGAGTTGTAGCAGTTCGCAGTGCAATTGCCAATGAAATTCAAAACTGTAAAACATCGTCACTAACACCCCAAGAATCAATTAAATGTTTGGAGGATGCCAGACAAAGGCTAACAAATCAATATCCGACTTATTTTCAGCAAGCGCCTGGTGCGAGGACGTGGGCAGCACCTTTTGCATCATTTATTCAAACTTTGGATAGAATTATTCAAGCGCCAATACAAGCTATACAAAACAAAGCCAACCCACTTCAGGTAATTTTTTCTCCATTTAGTGCATATATAGGCTCACGAATCATCGAAATTGTTTCAGCCATCTTGCTTGGACTAAATGGTGCATACCAGTGGAGTATTGAACTAACAATGCTCTTAACAGCCTACCTTGGCCCTTTGGCAGTGGGCGGCTCATTGTTACCTTATGGTTCTAAGGCTATATTTGCTTGGCTGACTGGGTATTTCTCTGTGGGAATAGGAAAACTTTCCTTCAATATCATGATTGGGCTGGCAGGACAACTGATGGCTACCTCCAGTGCAGATCAACCCTTATTCTTCCTGTTCACCATCGGCATCATGGCTCCATTTCTCTCAGCCGGGTTAGCGGCGGGTGGTGGATTAGCTTTGTGGCAACAAATCAACAAAGCGGCTGAAATTTACACCAGCATTGTAATTGATGCTGGTAAAGCATTTGTGACAAAAGGCGCTAGTTTAGCTGCTAAAAAATAGAGGTGATACCAATTTGCAATTCGCAATGACGCTCACAGGCTCGCTAACGCAATTCGCAATTGAAAAAGCCTAATTAATCAAAGCTTTGAGTGTTTACATCTGTTTCATTATTTTAGTGAATTGGTATGAGCAATGTTTACAAAAAAGAAAGAAAAAGCCGAACCATTACAGCTTTTAAGCTATAGCAAATCTGTACCTACTAGAGTCGGAATAATTTCGCTGGCTGGCTTTTCAATGGCTGTGCTTTCCTTATTATTACAACTGATAAATTATGTAGCTATTCATACATTAAGTCAGAAGCCATTAACTTTAGTGCAACTAGCAAGCGGGAACACAATTATTGCTAGAGCAGTAGAACCCCAAGAGCGTTCTAATGAGGTTATCAAGAAATTTGTGTCTGACACCTTCATTACTATGTTCAATTGGGACGGAATTGTACAAACATTCAATGAAAAAGGAGAACCGATTACTAAGGCAGATACTGGTGTAGAAGTTGGAAATATTGGAAGAGGAAATAGCAAAGTAGCAAGTAAAGCTTATGATGCGGCTTTTGCTTTGAGCGAAAATCAAGGTTTTCGGGCTGCTTTTTTAAAGAAACTTGCCAGCTTGACACCAACAGGCATATTTAACGGTGAGCAACAAGTTTCTCTCATCCCTCGATTTATCTCAGAACCGCGCAAAATAAGGGATGGTAAATGGGAAGTTGATTTAGTCGCAACACTTGTTACTTTTAACAGAAATGATAACGCGGGAAAAGGTATTTCTTTTAATAAAACTATTACAGTGGAAGCTATTTCTAGTCCACAAGAAATACCAAAGGACACGAGTGCTTTAGCAAGAAAAATATATCAAGTCCGCCAAGCCGGACTGGAAATTACCCAAATTACTGATTTGAATCTTGGCAGAAGGTAAAGAAACAATTCAAAATTCAAAATTCAAAATTAAGAATAAATAAAAACTTTTGATTGAGATTTCTCACACCTAAATTCATTTACAGGGATTGTCATAAAAAAATTTGAATTGGAGCAAAGCGAATGACTGACAGTTCTTCAAGCATTGATAATCTATTAAAAGTGGAAGATGATTGTAAGCTTCCTGAGTTTTCTGATGAGCAAGAGAAAGAAATACCTAAAATTACTAAGCACAATCTATCCACGTCTCCCTGGTCAAGATTGCTGATAGTTGCCGTACCTTTTGGGTCAGCCTTTTTCATCATCTTCCTCTTTCTCAACAGTATTTTTAATCCGTCAACCAAAGAAGCAATTAAACCTGCTAAACAGCTTCAAGACACATCCGCAGTTGAAGAAAAAGTTGATGATGGAGATGTTTATGCCAAACTCGCGCTTTCAAAACAGGAAGATGAGTTAAACAAACTCAACAGCAATCAAAGTAAGCAAGTTCCATTACCAGAAGTTGAAACCCAAAAAACAACTTCGATAGTTTCTAACCCCGCTCCAGTAACACCGCGAACAGTTCAATCCCCAACACGTTACCAACCCCCAGCTTCCAAGGTTAGTAGAGTTAATTCACCTCCTGCTCTACCACGTAGTTTTGTTAATTCCAGCCCTAGAGTTAATAATCTCGTGACCACACCAGCGACAAAAGCCATAGACCCGACTGCTGAATTTAACCGACTCCGCACTATTGGCTCCTACGGACTCATAGCTTACGCTGATAGTTCTGTTGGTGAATCAACAATCACTGACCCCGGTGAATATCCTGCATCATTCACCCAGACAACACCACCACTAACAGAACCAGCAGATATGTTAAGTGTACCTGAGCCTACCAACGAAAACATATCCAGTGACATCGAACAAATCCGCCCCCGATGGCAGGCTGATACTCAACTTAAATCTGACAAGTATTTACCCCAAGAAGAACAAATCCTTCAAGGTCAACAAACTCAATACCTGACAGTTGGTGAATTCGCTACTGGGATCTTAATTACACCATTAGTCAAACAACAAACTGATAACACTAACAGCAGACAAAAAACTGAAGATAGTCAACGATTTGTCGCCAAACTGACCCAAGACTTACATGACAATTATGGTAAGGTGGCAATTGGGCGCGATACTTTATTAGTGGTGGAACTGGCATCTGTTGATGCTGGTAATTATGCCACTGCTTACGTCAGAAGTATTATCAAGGACAACACTGAATATCCTCTAACTGCTGGGGCTATTTCGATTCATGCCCAAGGTGGTAAACCCTTGATTGCGAAAAAATTTCAGGATAAGGGTGGTGAAATTGCCCAGTATGACCTGACTGTGGGATTAGTTGGGGGACTTGCCAAAGTTGGTGAAATTATCAATCAGCCTGATGTTCAACAATCTATACAAACGGGTTTCGGGGGTGCTTTTTCCAACACTAACATTCAAAATAATCGACGCAACATTGGTGGTGCTTTCTTGCGAGGTGCTTTTGAAAAATTGGGAGACATTGTTAGTTCTCGTGCCGAAAGTTCTACACAAGAAATACTGGCTCGTCCCAATGTTTGGTATATCCCCCAAGGCACTAAAGTTACTTTTATTGTGAATCGCACTTTGGAGTTGCCGTGAAAAGCTTACCTTACATTGGTGTAGTCATCTCCTTAGTTTGCTCTTTTCCAGTCATCACAATTGCTGCACCTGTAGTCCGCAGCATCAAGCAAACGCAAGCTTATGGTCAAACTGCCACACTACAAACTATCAATGTTTGGAATGGTCATGGTGTCGCCATTTCCTTTTATCAAGTCCAGGAAACAATCAAAAGAGTTTGGTTAGATGACCCATCACAAATTCTGGTAGATACAGATGGCTGTTTAGATAAACTTGACCAAAATTGTCAAAGCCCTGGTGCTGGGCTGATTTATCTCCGGCGAATCAAAAAAGTTAACATTCCTGGACTACCGCAGACATCCAGCACTCTACTGACAATTATCACGCAAAATACAAACGGCGATCGCAAAGCCTACAGCTTTCGTGTAGCTGTTTCTTCTGGCAGTCCGAAATACAGTCAAGTAGTCATTACACCTGATGCCGTAGAAAAGAAAACTACAACCACACCTCAACTTCCATCATTAGTTACGAACTTTGAGACAGTTAATAGCATCCGAAATGGTATTGCTATTTCTATTAAAAATAAAACGCTTAATCCAAATGATGAGCTACATCAACGACTCAAAAAATTGCTTACGTACTTACAACAAGGTGATGACTTGACAACATCTGCAAATAAAGCAGTTATCTCGATGAAATTAGTGAATAAATTAATAAAACTTGGACAAAACAGTTAAATAAGAATTCAGTACTCAGGAGTCAGAATCCAGAATATTGGGAAATTAAGCAAATTTTTGCTAGAGCAATATATAAATGTAAGAATTCAGGAGTCAGAAGGGTTAAAGAATCAGGAGAAGATTTGGTAAATAAATATCCTAGTTACATAACAGTTCTAATAAATTCTGACTTCTGACTCCTGGGTGCTGAATTCTTACATATAAATCATACGCTCATTGTTTTTAAATTCTGACTTTTGACTCCTGAATGCTGAATTCTTACACTTTGTGTTCTGAATACTTACAAAATTAGATAAAAATATGACTCAACAACAAGAAAAATCAAATTATCAATTCAAGTCCCAGAAAAGTAGTCAGTTTAGATATTTGATTTTACTGGGATTGTTATCTTTTCTATTTCTTCATAGTTTTTGGAAATATGGAGTTCTCAATCAAGTAATTGGTTTTATTCTCCCAAAGGCACAAGCTCAAGTTCCTGTAATTAAATCTCCTAATGGCTTTCTACCTGATTGGTCTCGTCTGAAATTTAGTAACATGATTATTTCTGAAGATGGCAAGGTTACTTTCCAGGCTAATGGCAGGAATGAAACTAGAATTTGGAAATCGGGACAAAGTATTGCAACATTCTTGAAACTGGGAGACTTTGAAGATACTGAATTAAGCATGGAAAAACTTAATTTATCAACAATCTCTCGGACTCAAGGTATTAGATTAAATCAGTTAAGGCTTTCAGATTTTCAACTGATGAATTGGCAAACATTGCCCAGTTTATCTAGGGCTGTTCCTGGACTCAATAATCGATTAGTTAAAGATGTTAAACCGCTTGATGACTTTCTCAAGCGTCAAGGGATTTTTGCTTCTAACAGAAAAATTGGTAACTTGCTTCAAATTCCTCGATTACAAAGGATAAGATTAGGACAAAGCATCAATTTAAAAAATTATAGAATTACAGATATCCCTGGAATTGACCAAGCTGCATTTGAAAGATTCGCTTATTGGCAGGAAAGTTTCATTAACGGTGTCCCTAGATTATCAGATTTATCTTGGAATAACTTCCCTGGCTTGTTGAATGTTGATTTATCTTTTGTCGGAAAAGTTGACCTTGTGTTGCGGGAGATTGAGGCCAATCGTGTCCGTACTATTTCTGGTAGTTATCAACAAGGTTTTAATGTTCCTTGTCTTCAAGATAATTGCGCTCATGCAGAGATGTCGGGTATTGGTCGTAGTACTGGGGTGCAGTGGATTTCTGGGAAATACCAAAAAGTTAGAGGTGGTTTTGGTGTTCTGAGGGTACTAAATAATGGTCAAGAACCTACTGGTAGAAATCCCTTTGGTTCGGCTTTCAAACAAGTCGTTTGGGATATTGATGAATCCACTGGTTCTATGCAGACTACGATGTTTTTCCGTATCTGTAAAACTATTCCCTTTATCGGACGGACTTGCTCTCCCTATTTTATCGGGCCAGTTCCTTTCATCCAATACAGAGAAAAAGACCCCATTATTTTAGGTCAACCTCATTCCATTCCCTAATCAAAAATGAGTAAGAATTTACCATCCACATCAACTGCTAAAAACCAGCAATTTCGTTTTGAGCAATTAACAAACCCTAACGATGACATTGGCAAGTACACTTATCAGTTATTTACTCCTAATGGGCTGACAGTTTTGAGCATGTTAGCGGCATACATCCTCATAAGGGTACTTTTTGGCGATAGCTCTAACAAGAAGAAAATTGCTACTAGTTATTGGGGGGGGAGTAAAGAGATTGCTACTGCCAAAAAAAAGGCACTCAAACAAATAGCCAATCCCAAATGTGATAGTGCCGCACTTTATGTAGGAGATTACTTTAATAAAAAAGGAAGTAGTAACAACACTACCTTTTTTATCCCTGACGTACAAAGGGGAACAGCAGCGATTGGCGCTCCCGGTACGGGTAAAACTGCTGGGGCGATTAACCCGATGATTTACTCTGCTATTGAGCAAGGGTTTTCCATCGTTGCCTATGATTTCAAGTATCCATCGCAAGCCAAAATTGCTGCTTACGCTAAGAGTCAGGGCTACGATGTTCACATCTTTGCGCCGGGATTCCCAGAGTCTGAAGTTTGCAACCCGATTGATTTCTTGAGGGATTCTTCTGACGCAGAGACAGCCAGACAAATTGCTACTGTCATTAACAAAAACTTCCGAATTCTCAATAATAGCAATGAAGATGGTTTTTTTGGCCCATCAGGAGATCAGCTAACTCAAGCCATCCTGATGTTGACTAAGGAATTTGGTGAACAGGCTGATGTGATGACTTCTGCTGCCATACTGTCTAGTGAGCAGATGGTACAACGCCTGATGGGAGGCGACCTCAACCCCTGGGTTAAGATTGCCTTTGGTCAATTGTTCAGTTCTGCCGCATCTGAAAAAACTGTGGCAGGGATTGTTGCCACAGCCAGTATCATGTTTACTCGCTTTATGGCCAAAAACACAGTCGGCTGTTTCATTGGTAAAACGACCCTGCCCTTGGAACTCAGTGGCAAGCAGATGATTATTTTTGGGCTAGACAGGGAACGTCGTGAAGCTGTTGGCCCCCTCATGACCAGCATTCTACACATGATTATTGCCCGTAACATTGCTAAAAGGCGAAAAGAGCCACTAATAGTTGCGTTGGATGAATTACCTTCAATTTACTTACCTGATTTATTTAGGTGGCTGAATGAATCTCGTTCTGAGGGTTTTTGCGGACTACTAGGCTGGCAGAATATGGCACAGCTAGAGAAGAATTATGGCAAAGAAGTCGCAAGGGCTATTCTTGGTGCTTGCAGTACAAAGTTTATTTTTAATCCTGGGGAGAATGACTCGGCTCAATTATTTTCGAGCTTTTTAGGAGATGAAGAAATCAAATATAAACACAAAAGTCGGTCTACTGGTGGAGGTAAGGCGAATACTACTACCAGCGATCAAGAAAAAACCAAAAAGCTATTTGAGCCAGCACAATTTTTGAAACTACCATTGGGTAAATGCGTTTTCATTAACCCTGCTTACGCTAATAAAAAAGAAGGTTCAGTACCTTTACTAAAAAATATTAAACTTTCAAGACACTTGAAAAACATCGAAGCATATAACGAGGAACATTGGTCAAAGCTTGTTTCTTATTTGGTTCGGAAAAGTCAACAAAGATTTCCGACAAAGGAAGATGTGGAATCTCGACGTGCCGAGATTAATGTACGTTTTCCTCTCCCACAAACTCCTCAAAATGCTCAGAATCCTTCTCCCTTTAGTATATCAGAGGTTAGTTCTTTGATTAATTCGGAATCCTCGGATTCTAACCCAACAGACGCAGATGTATTTATTTAACAGAGAAGAGGATATAACAATGCGAATGGTAATCAATGAATCAACAATTAACAACTTTAATATCATCACAGAATTAGCTAAAACTAAAAACCCATGCTTGGGTAATTTAATAGATATTAACTCTTCTCACTTACAAATAATTGCGAATTTTAATTTCCTTTCGAGCCAGCGCCCGAAACTCAAGAAACTAGGAATTTATTGCTTGATATCTCTCAACAATACTCCGACAATTTTGCTGGAAAACAATTGTCAACAAATTTTACTAGAATACATCAAAGAGATTGGCTGGAATGATTTACAGTATGTGGGTTTTGTAGAAAATTCTGGGAGATATGCCAGATTTCATTTGATTTTCAATAGAGTAACTATTGATGGTAATTTGATTGATTTGAATTGCTTGGGAGCTACAGTAGAACAATATGATATTTTACGAAAAGCCATAAATAATTCGCAAGTCGTAAGTCACAAGTCGCAATTAAGAAGATTTAATTTTACCAGAATTTCTGATTTTAGATCCGTTGTTTTATAATGCGTAAATTTTGAATTCGAGTGAAGCGAGTTATGTTTGACGAACGACATCTTCAGCTATCTTCTGTATATACAAAGAACAGTGAGTATTTTATCAGGACAGCCATCTATCCTTTAGTTAATTTTTTATGTGAGAAAATTATTCAAAGAATTAAGGAGGAATTAGATAACAAATTAAAATTAGAAGTTGGAGAAGAAACATATATCATGACCCCTGATGAAGATGGGGGATGGAAGTGGGAAAAGTATGATGAATCAGCTAATAAGTTTGTTCCTACCACCAAGGAAGTTGAGGAGGAACTAAATGAATTAGTATCTGAAACTTTAGCAGAACAAGTTACTTCAGATACGCCAGAGCCTAAGTCTGATACAAATGAGTTTAAGGGGAAACTAGATGGACTTGATAAACGCATTATTAAAGCAATATATCAAACATTATTTTCAGATACAGCAGAGTCTAAAACTAATACAACTGAAGAAAAAGTCACTGAATCCGTAGAGAGTACGCCTGAAACCGAAACAGAATCAACTCCTAACACAAATAATCAAGCAGTTGTCGAGTCTGTAAAAAGCTCTGACTTTGAAACTAATGCGGAATCTACACCTAATACAACTAGTGAAGTGGTCGTGGAATCTTATCCCTCTACCGACAATACTGCCACCAAATCTACTTCTAACAATGAAATTATTGAAAAAAATACTGCGTCTCAAAATACAACAGTAATTGAACAAACTCTTGTCAATAAATCTTCAGTTGTAGAACACAGAGAATCTTCAAAAACCATTGATGCTTCTGTAAGCCGTTTAGAGCCAAATCATTGGCGCGAAATTGTAGAAGGAAGCGCCATATCTCCGTTTATTGCCGAATTAAATTTTGAAAGTTTAGACTTTGATAGTGTAGAACAGCAACATCAAGCCTGGGAATATCTTATATATAGTGAAAAAATTTCCCGACGCAATGATGGAAGACTACGGGATGCAGATTTAGAGCGATACCAGCATATTGAAAAGGGTGGTTGGTGGTGCAATGCTGGTGTTGACCCTCGAAGTTTTGCTAATTTACAGCCTGGAGAACTACCCGAAAATAAATTGTGGGGATGTTTTAAGCCAAACACACCCAGACCAAAAAAAGATGCGGCGGGACAGATAGTAGAAGGAAAATTTATTAAATATGAACATCCCCCAAAAACTGAACTGAGTATTTTCTTATTAGATGTCCCAGATGATATTGCTAACAAAGTGTACTCCAAAGTTGGAGTACAGCCATCTGAGAGAGATCGCGTCAGTGGATTTTGGTACTGTGTCTGGAAACATAATGTTCCAATTACAATCACAGAGGGAGCCAAAAAAGCCGCCAGTCTGTTAAGTCAGGGTTATGCAGCAATTGGACTACCTGGAATATATGCGGGGTATCGTAGCAAGGATGAGTTAGGTAATCAAATTCAGCCTGTGTTACACGATGAATTAGCTGTTTTTGCTACTAAGGAGCGCCACATCAACATTTGTTTTGATTACGAAACCAAATCCAAAACCAAACGCAATATTGCTATCGCCACTTACCGCACAGGTCAACTTTTAGAGTCAACTGGAGCAAACGTCAATGTAATTCAACTACCAGGAACAGAAAAAGGTGTTGATGATTTTATAGTTGCACAAGGAGCAAGAGCGTTTGAAGATTTATCCCAAAAAGCTCAACCCTTAGAGGACTGGCACAAAAACAATCAACAGCTAGATTTACGCCTGACTATTTTTTTGAAAAATGGCCAAGAAATCAGACTTTATGAGCAAAAAGGCGATGGGACTGTTAATGTTACTCCCCAGGGGGAAGAAGTAGTAGAAGAAATTTTTGATAACACTCCTCGAAAAAAAGTAGTTGCACAAGAATCCGAGTCAGAACCAGACTTTACACTGCCAGTAATGCCTGGATTACCAACGTTTTTGCCCCCCCAGTTTAATACTGATTTTGATCAGATAGTTGCTGATTACCATCAACAGAAGCAACAGGCTCCAACGCCAGAAGTTTCAAACCAACTCTCGCCTTCTCAAAACCAGCAAACTAAAAGCTGGGCTAGGCAACAGAGAGTAACCCAATACCTACAAACTCAACCCAGGAAGAGACTAGAAGAACGAGAAAATGGAGAAATAGCTTTGGCTGCTTTCCATTTAGTTAAAAATTATGGTGTTAGGCAAGAAAGTAAAGATGGTGATCAAGAAATATCTATTTATCAAGCCGATGCTTTTGCTATTAAGAGTAATGGAGATAATTATACTATTTTTCGCCGTAGTGACAAGAAAGTATTGATGACCTTTGAAGCAGATCAATCGGCAAAACCAACCCTCCGAGTCACCCAAAAACCTCAAGATATGTTGAGCGTTGAACGGCAAGAGTTTTTATTAGTATTTGATTGTATTGGTAAAAATTTTCCATCACTTGATGAAGATCCCAGGAAAATTGCCAACACTCTTGGCTCTCTTTCACCAAAAGGTACACATGCAATTTTAGAAAGTTTCAAGCAGAAAGAAGTTTTTGAGGTTCTCGCACAAACGCTCTCTAAATTTGAGCGTGATGATTTAACTTTAGGGAACTATCGCATACTTTATCAGAAAAGTCAGCAAGATAATTCATCACGTCTGCAATTGTTGAAAACTGACAACAATGGCACTACAAGGGTTGCTGCTAGTTTTGATATAAACAAAACCCCATCAGGGATGACTTATCAAGTAAAAACTCTCGCTATAAATGAACTCGATTTAAATAAGCTCAGGTTACTTGCACAAAAACTAGATATTCCCCAAAAAGCTACTACCGTAAATCCTTACGTAACGAGTGATACTGAGGTGGCTGTTCACCCAACACTGGCTAAATATATTGATAGATTAGAAACTACTGAGCAACCACCTCAAGCTAACAACTCTAACGGTGAGACTTTTCCTGTTCATCCTGAGCTTAAAAAAATCTGGCAAGCGATAGAGCATAATGACCGATGGCTCCCTGTTGATTATAATGGTCGCTCGATTCTTCCTTTTGCATTTTTAAATTCAGGTAATCTAACTCATGCCAATATTAACAATAATCAAGGACTGACAATTAATGAACAACGCGAACTTTATTTTGCTATTCATACTCAAGCTCAAGCTGAAATTTTAACCCACAAAAAAACTGATATCGCACTTTCACCTTGGGATGATATTCTCAAAGATTTGACGCAACAACCTACTAAAAATACAGCAACCGCAACAGCACAACCACAAAACCAAAATACAGTTAACACTACAGAGGGATCAGCTAATTCAAAAACATCTACTACAGCAGACACACCACAAAGCTCAAAAACATCTACTACAACAATAGAACGACCCATAAAACGACAAACTGCGCCTAAACCCCAAAGTCAAACTATAAAATCTGATGGTACTATTCTTCCGCTTCATCCTGAACTTCAAAGAGCTTGGCAAGAACTAGAGGATAGTAAGCGGTGGAATCCTGTCGCTCAACAAGCAAGTAATGAATTTCGGGACAAAATTCAAACTAATCAAGGACTGACTATTAGTGAACAACGTGAACTTTATTTTGTTATCCAAGCTCAAGCTCAAGTTGAAATTCGCACCCAAGAAAAAACTAATATTGTACTTTCTCCTTTGAATTATATAGTCAAAGATTTAAGACAACAATCTCCCCTTGATAATCAAACTAATCATGACCAAACTCGTGATACTCAATTACCTCTTCATTCTGAACTTGCTGAACATTGGCAAGATTTAGAAGTTAATAAAAAATGGACTGGTGTAGCAGATCAATGGAATTATCCGTTGCGCCAAAAACTAAAAGAAACTGGTAAACTAACTATTGGAGAGCAACGAGAACTCTACCAAAAACTTGTGGTTCAACGTGAAGTTGAACTTAATCGTAATCAAAAATCTGATATCTCACTCCCTCCATTCAGTCAAATTTTAGATGATTTGAGGTGTGAGCGAGAAAAAGCTATTAATAATACTTATAGTCCAAAAATTGAGGTGATCAAGCCTCAACAGCATAGGAATACTACTAAATTTAATGAAGTTGAATTATAGCAATGGAAAACAAAACCACAGTTATTGAAACCATCAGTACTGTCAATCGTGACAGTGGATTCTCTAATAACATAATGGCTTACAGACTGGGGCTGATTATGGAAAGTAATCCGCCAACACCATCACTGGTTAATGAACCCCAACACCAGCGAGATCGCTTACAAATACAGGATGAACTTAGGACAACTCTCACTCAAAAATCCCAACAGACCGAAGCATACAAACAAAATCTTAAAAACAAATATTACCAAGACTATCTTCAAAAGTTTGGTGTAACTCAACAGTCCAATGTAGCAGAGTCAAATACCTCAAACAGAGTTGATAAATTAATTGAGATTAGAAAGCAAAGTTATGTCCAAAGATTTCTGAATGCAGGACGAAAACAATACAAATCAACGGTGAAACAACAGCCTCAAGAGCCTCCTAAAATACAAACAGCAGAAACAGAAACAGTTAAAACATCGCTGATTTCTGCTGCCATAAATACCGTCATTACAAAAGGTAAGGACACTGAACAAGGACGAGTGTATGACGGGATCATATACAGACTACAGTTGTTAGCTCAAGAAGGGATGCAGCGCATCAATATCATCAGGAAGCAAGGAAAACAAGGACTAGCCTTTTCTGCTCACAAAGATGATGGCAATGAGTTTAACGTTACCCTAGATAAGCTTTCGTTAGAAGAAAAAAATAGACTCATTGCGTTTGATCGGCAGGTTCAACGAAATCATTCTCCAGCCAAGGATCACAACAAAGACATTGAACTTGATGGTTAAAAACATGATAAATTACTCTGAAAATTTTAGGTTTAATTAACAATTGATTGCTAAGAGGTTTCCTATGAGAACAAAATATTTGTTGATGACAACTATTATGCTTTCCACGATGTTCTTGTCTGCATGTCAGTCACCAGAAGAAAAAGCAGCAGCCGCCCGACAGAAACAACTTGAGGCGGCAAAAGCCGAAGAAGAAAAACAGATCAAATCTCTTGTCGATAGCACTCCCGATTTATACAGAGTGTTCTGGAAGGTTTGTGGGGATGGAAAGGTTAATCTAAAAAGAAGTATTAATAATGGATGCGATGAAGCGAGATATCCTACCCTCGAAGGATACAATGAGCCGCTTTATATGTGGGGGACTGTGGGAGATGTTCGTGTAGAGGAAGTCCCCAATCCAATACTTCACAGTCGGAGTTGGATTGATTTTAGTGTGTTTATTAAATCAAGAGGATGTCTAACATCAGGGACACCCAAAAACGAGCAATTGTATCTAGTTCGAGAATTTTCTGTTAAACCAAACAACCCCGTTACCTCCAGCAACATCAGAGTCGAAAAACTCTCCAAGGAAGAAAAGGAAAGCAAGATTCGAGAGCAAGCTGGCAATGTTGCGCTTTTAAGACCTTACACTGACTACGGATTGCTCCCTGGGATTGACTGTCCTTCTTACGACGAATGGAAGAAAACAAAGCCTAGCTAACTACTAAAATAACCAGCGAATAATCCCAGAAAAAATCCCCCCAGCATTAAATACCGTCTTATTGCCTTGTTTACTCCTGAGAAGGGAGCTATGATCGCTGCCATCGCCACATAAAATGCAGCTTCCACTAAGTCTGTATTAAATTTGATGATGGCGGCGATGATTAGAGCGATCATGATCAAAAATTCAATTGCAGCTTCGATCCGATCCAGAAACTTAGGCTCAAGCAGATATCGCATTCTCCCAACCCCCACTGTTACAAGAGAGTCCGTAGTGGCTCTCTTTTTTATAGGGAAATACTACTGTAAACTTCGTCCCTCTACCTGGTTTTGAGCTAACAGTGAGCTTCAGATCATCTCACTTCTTGCACCTGGAAATATGAATGTCAAAACCACAACTACGTGCAAGAGGAGTTAGGCGTTCAATATTAAGTAAAAGAAGATACACAACTATATGAGGAAAAATAGAC
>NZ_JACJQW010000056.1:0-33413 GCF_014696905.1 Nostoc sp. FACHB-190 | reverse complement strand
CTCATGTATGAATGCAAAGTTGAATTTTGCGATTGGCGCAAAAGCCTGAATTTTCGTTAACTCTTTCTCGATTTATGGTTCAAAAATTTTCCCAAATTATGATTCAAAGGACAGTTAGCCATTTCTAATGGCCAACGTTTAAAATGTAGTCAACCTCGAACGGTTTGAATTTTTCACATCCTAAATAAGTTTCATTCCACATTTTTACTAAAGAGGATGATTCTATAACAACTCGTTTTTCAACTTTAATATCAAAGCTAAAAAAGTTGTCAATTGTAGCCGAATAATCACAAATTAGTTTTTCAAAATTCTTAATTGACACTTCATTTTGAATTTTATTACCAAGTTTATCTGTTACCACAAAACTTATATCTTCTTCTTCAGAACCATTTAATTGAAAACTTAGCATAGTTAGGTCTGAATTTGGAAAGACAAAAATTTCTTCTTTGCATATAATATCAGTGTCATAGAAGGTGTACGCTGTTGAGCCTTTAGAAGGCGGAACCAAACTTCTCAGAAAAACTTTATATTTAATCTCCTTGAGAAATCTTCTTCTGGGTATGTTCCGAATTACTAATCTAAATCCATACTCAGGTAAATACCCCAGCCTTGGTAGTCCTTCTTTTCTGGCTGTCCACTTTAGTAAAAGATATTGAATTGCAGGGAAAGCAAAAAAAGTTATCAGTGCTAATAACTGGCTAATTGATTGCTCTAAAATTTTATCCATACACGCTTTAACATCTTAATATACAGCATTTTTTCTTATTTATAGCTTTTAAATTAGCATTATCTTAAATTCTCTTGAATTCTCTTTGTTTACTTACAGTAATTTCATGTTAGTAAAGTAATGCTAGGCTGATTAATCTCTATTAATAATTTTTTAAGTCTTCCTAAAATTGTTTCTATCTCTGGGTTTTGCGCTTTCAAATCCCAAAAAGTTGCCAACCTTAATTAACTCTGATTCCTGCTGTGGTATCCACGTAGATAACCTAGCTTTTGTGGTGGGATTTGATGTTTCATGGGTAACGGCGGCTGTAAAAGTTAAATCATGCGCGTCTATTGCTTCGTAGACCCAATCAACAATCCTCATAAACTTTAGTTCAATTGCTCCTAATTCTAATGCAGATTGTCTGGTTTTAGATTCGTTGTACTTAATGAATGCTTCTTCTTCACCCCAGTACAAATTTTTGACCACCACATAATCAACCTGATTACCACAGGTTTCTATTAACCGTTTGAGTTGAATGATGCTGTCTTTACTTCTACCCAACACCGATGCCATCGTGATGCGGTAGCCCAAGCTTGCCAATTTCGTATCTTGAACAAAGTCCTGAAAATATTCCCCCACTCCAGACGGCAGATCCATTAAAGCTACAACAGGATTTAATGTTGATAAATCCTTCTTTAAAATCTCGCTGAAGCCCCATTGATTGAATTTGATTGTTCTTACTCCCCCAGGTACACAAGAGTTATAGTGTCTCCACAGTTGCGGATTATTAAAGTCGCAATCATAAGCTACAACCTGAATATTATGGGCCAAGTACATATCCAAGAGAAATCTAGCCACTGTACTTTTCCCTGTGCCTCCCTTCTCGCTGGTACACACCACTATTCTTTTATTGACTGCTGCTTTTTTGGAGTGAGGAGTAGTTGTTTTACTCATAAACTAGCTTAGATTTCGTCATCACTGTAAATTTTTGGCACAAAAGTTGACCTGTTTGGTTGGCTTTGTGGTTCTGATTCTTCCTCTTGCTCCTGTGCTGCTGGCTGTTGTTTCTTCTTGCCCTTTGTATTTTTTACAGGGGCTTCTTCAGCTTCGCTGCTTTCAATAACTGCTGACTGATTTTCAGTAGACCCATTCTCTGACGTACTACCACCGCTATCAGATGCCTTCTGACGGCGACGGCTGCTTTTCTTCAACTTGCCTACTAAATATTTGATTCTGCTGCCAGTTAAATTAATCCCTAACCCCTTCAGCATCTCTGAAACTTCATCGTAAGTGTAGCCGTACTTGTCAGAAGTCAGCTTCTCAATGTATCTCTGCATCTTACGAATCGCTTCCCTGTCCGATACATCCTCTCGCTCTTTTGGCTTCTGCCCCTTCAGCAGTTCGATAGCCTTATCAATTTTTTCTTTTGTAATTACTTCTGAATTCTGCTGTTCAGCCATTGTTATCTCATGAATACCAATTAATTGTTAATTATCGACTATTTGAAAAAATCTGATTCAAAATCCTCAAAAAAATTGACTATTGCGGCTACGCCGAATCGCCTTTTTCTGTGACGGCTACGCCGCTATTTTTACCCAACATGATGCTTTGAAAAAAATCGACTGTTACGGCTACGCCGAATTATCCTTTTGTATTACAGCTTCGCTCTCACTATTCTATTGTGTGCCAGCTTCGCTGATATTCTCATTCAAACTGTACCAATAAATCTGACTATTACAGCTACGCTGAATCTATAATTTTCATATAGCGGCTACGCCGGATTTACCTCTTCTATTACGGCTACGCCGAACCAGAATTTACCTCCTGCTTGATTTTTGAAAATTCCGACTACGCCGTTGATATATCCCTCTGTAGGTTGTAGGATGGTCAGCAGAACGGCTACGCCGCCTGATGCCTCCCCAAGCTGGCAACCTCCCCCCAAAATTGCGGCTAGAAGCAAGCCATGTCTTAAAGCTGACGCTTTACCTCGCTGCGCTCGGACGACGGCTTGTTCAAGGGGGAGTACCCCCTTAAAAAACCCCCCTCGTGTTGTGCCAAAAAATGGTCAATCGCAAGCAGTCAAAAAGACTCGTCAGAAAACATTTGTTCTCACTGAGATTGAGCGATATCGAACTAGACTTGCTGCGGTTGAAATCAGCAGATGCGGGAATGTCAGCGAGTGAACTGATGAGGCGTAATGGATTGCTGCGACCACTGCCCAAACGACTAAGTAAGATTAGTTTAAAAACATATTGGGAACTGGGACAAATTGGTAACAACTTAAATCAGCTTGTCAAAGCCACAAACACAGCCATAAAAATGGGGCGTACTCCACCAGCCAACCCAAAACTGTTAGAAGAACTTTTAGAACTACTACACCAGTGCAGACGAGACATTGCACAAGTTGACACCGAATCGGACAACTGGGAAGAAGAGGAGGAAGACGAAGATGATTGGCAAGCAGACGAAGGGTAGAGGCTTTCGCAAGCTGTTGGATTATTTGCACAACAGCGAAAATGCCAAGCTGATTGGCGGTAACATGAGTGGCAGAAATCCCAGAGAATTAGCTAGTGAATTTCGACTATCTCGACAACTAAACCCAGATGCCGAACGTGTTGTTTATCATGTTTCTCTGTCAGCAGCCAAGGATGATGTAATCTCTGAAGATAAATGGTGTGAAATTGGCAATCGCTACATGAAAGAGATGGGTTTTGATGCCAATCAGTACGCTATTTTCCGCCACGAAAACACCGACGATGATCATATCCACATTGCCGCCAGCAGAATCAGAATGGACACAGGGTTACTGGTCGATGATTCCTGGGATTATGTACGCTCTGAAAAAGTGCTGCGACAAATTGAAATTGACTACGATTTAGTTCAAGTTCAAGGCAGTAGAGAAAAACTGAATCGGACACAAAGCACAGGACAATTTCGGCGCATTCAGCGAGAGCAAGAAGAATATTCGCAAGGTAGGCGTGATACTCCACCAGAATCCAGTGTTAAAGAGTCGATTCAGCAGACAATTGACAGCGCATCTGTTGATCATCCCCAGATGCCCGAATTTATAACGCGGTTGCAGCAAGCTGGTATTAGTGTAAGGACAGGATTTACCAGGAATGGGAAGTCAAAAGGCATTTGTTATGAGAAAGATGGAGTTGCTTTTAGTGGCACACAGTTAGGTGCAGCTTATACCTTTCCTGGTTTGCAAAAACATCGTGGTGTTGACTACCAGCCAGAACGTGATGATGAGCGCATTAACGTAGTTCTGTTGATTCCTTCTGTTCCACTGCCAATTGAGCAGGTAGAAAAGTTTCTTCAAGAGATTGAACTTAAACAAACTCAATGGGAGCCACCACCAGAAGATGAAAGTTTACGCCCAGTATTGCAAAATTACCTCACTCAAAAACGCGGTTTAACCAATTTTCTTGTAGAGCCATTACAACGCCAGGGCTTAGGTTACATCGACCAACAGCAGCAGCATCGTGTGGTATTTATTAAGCGTTTACTCAATGGTGAAAAGTCAGGCGCACTGGTTTGGGATACCCATCGAGAAGACAATCGGTGTATCGAGTACCCTGAAAATAGCGATCGCTCACAGGGATGGTTTCACTTAAAATTGGGTGGAGAGGTTGACGATAAAATCGAGAGAGTTATCTTGTGTGATTCCCCAATTGAGGCACTCTCAGTTGCACATATTGATAGGGATGCACACAAGGGACAGCCACCAGTTAGAACAATGTACATGGCTGTTGATGATCCGAACTCGTTGCCCCTTGAATTGCTCAAGAATGTGAATAGAATTTCTTTGGCATTTAATAACGATGAACACGGCAACCAAACAGCCCAAGTTGTTCAAAAAATGCTACCGCAGGCTAAAAGAGTTGCACCTAGTGGGCGGACTTGGAATGAGATTTTGATTGAAGCGCAGCAGCGAGAAATCGAACAGCAGAAACAACGGTCTAGGGGTTTCAGTCGATGAGTCGTGTTGCTGCCCGAACTCGTGACCGCTACGCTCAATTAGGCGGTGCTGGGACGGGGCAATAGTTTACTCGTGGGGGATGCCTAGTTTATAAAAGCCCCGCCCAGCACTCCGCGTTGCCGCCTAATTGCCACGAGTTCTTAAATTTCCGAAACTAAGATTTAGATAAGATATTGTATTTGAATGTACATCACTACCCAGAAAGAAGAATTTAGCTATGCTTACATTAATGCCGTCGCGTCTGCTGCGGGTTACTCATTCCAAATAGCACCCAGACCATTAGATTTAGTAGGGGTTGATGTCACCATTACAGGAATTGCTTTACCTGGTTCTAGACGGCGAACTCGGATTGATTTGCAAGTTAAATGTACTTCTCAACAATTATTAGATCAGGACTTTGTTAAATTCCCGCTCTTAATAAAAAATTATGATGAATTAAGAAACGACAATCCCGACGATGACCCCCTGTTGTTGGTCGTTGTCTTGGTTCCTGATTTACAAGAAGATTGGCTACAACAATCGGAAACGGAGCTTTGCTTAAAGCGTTGTGCTTACTGGGTGTCTATACGCGGTCAACCACCAACTGAAAATCAAAGCACTGTCACTGTTTATTTACCCCGTCAAAATATTTTCAGTGTTGAAGTTTTGCAAGCTCTAATGCAACGAATTGCTAGAGGAGAACCAATATGATAGTTACCGTGCGTGATCCGGATATTCTCTCTAATTTAGACCCTCAGATATTAACATCCTATCTGCAAGCACAAGGTTGGCATCAAGAAACTCAGGTTGACACTAAAGAATCAGTTTGGATTAAAACAACTGATTCTGGTGAGGAATTTGATATTACCTTACCTCTCAATCCTTCTATCAGGTCTTATGCGCTGCGGATGGCTGAGATTTTGGCAATTCTAGAAACTGTTGAGGTTCGCTCTCAGTTAGACATTTTAAGCGATTTGATTACGAAAATATCCAATACCTCTATCCAGGGGATGGTGATTAGAGTAGCAGAACGAAATCATCCAAGTAATGTCTCAATTATTGGCTTTGTTGTCGGCAAGCCTCGTCAAATTAACCTTTCTCTGAGTGAATCTGAATACAATCAAGCGCGGACTGCTTATCACCAGAGGCTACCAGTCATTTGTACTGGAGATTTAATTAAGGAGAATGACGCTTTTGTGCTGAAAAAAATTACTAGCTTTGCTTTATATAATACTTTGACTGAGCAAGCAGCAGTTTAAAAAGAGTGCCTTTCTTAAAATTCTCGCATCTCTCCAAATTCCCTAATATATTCCACTAACTCTCTCGTATGCCCCCCTTCAGAAATTCGCCCCAAATTCCCCACCAAAATAAACAGTTCTCGCGCCCTGCTGACAGCTACATTCAGTAAATTAGGTCTGCGATTGATAAACCAAAGATTATCAGTTGCTTGGCATTGGCGAGTCGAGAAAATTATTACTGATTTCTGACCACCTTGGAACGTGTGAACTGTACCAATGCTCATAATGTTATTGGAAACAAGGTTTTTGTTAGAAAGTGGGAGCAACAGCAAGAGTTAGAGCAAAAGCAACAGGGCTGAGGTTTAAGTCGATAATAGAAGTGTTGAGCCGACGAACTCGTGACCACTGCGCTCAATTAGGCGGTGCTGGGACGGGGCAATAGTTTACTCGTGGGAAGCCTAGTTTATAAAAGCCCCGCCCAGCACTTCGCTATCGCCGCCTAATTGCCACGAGTTCTTGAAACTTGAAAAAATGCCAGTGAGAGTAGTTTGCGGTATTTTCGTCAACAACTTGTTTGGGCTAATAATCGCCGTCTTCACCTACAATTTGTTCCCTTGCTAAACCAATAGGAGTCCTATACTAATATAGTGGGAGTATCCTGGAGGTCAAGATGAATGTACAACTTGTTAATTCCCTCGTAGAAGTGGTACTAAACCTCTCCCCCGAAGAGCAAAAACTCTTTCAAGAAAAGCTGAGGAACAAGCATCTAACGTTACTAACTAATAAACCTCAAACATCATCAGAGAGATTATTACTTTGGCAGGAGTGGATAGATACAGCACCAAAAAGCTATGCCAACCTCGATGATGAAGCTCTGCGTCGAGAAAACATCTACGATGATGAAGTATGACCGATTATTTATTAGATACCAATATCCTGTTACGTTCCAGGGATATAGCTTCACCAGATTACAATCTTGTTGAGCGCACAATCAGGTATCTAATATCTAATAACCATCGATGTTTTATTACATCTCAAGTTTTAATTGAATTTTGGGTTGTCGCCACCCGTCCTGTAGCTGTAAATGGATTTGGATGGACACCAGAAGAAACCAAACGAGCGGTGCAAATGCTAATAAATCAGTTTGAGTGGCTAGAAGAAACACCAGATATATTTCACATTTGGTTCAGCCTCGCTACAACTCACAAGATTTCAGGTAAACGCACCCACGATTTACGTATACAAGCCGTAGTGCTTGCCCATAACATTAGTCATATTCTGACTTTAAACCCAAAAGATTTTGTAGAAGTTGAAGGAATTACTATTGTTCATCCCAGTAGCATAACCAGCTAGAGACTGGGATTTAATCTGATCATAATTTTTGATAAATAATACCAATTTACCCATCAACAGTTATCTTTAACTGTAACGGTGCAGTAAACCAACTCACTTATGAGCCGAATCATCGCAGTTTTTAATCAGGCGGGAGGTGTTGCCAAAACCACCCTTACCCAAAACCTGGGCTACCAAATAGCGCAATTGGATTATCGTGTCCTGCTCATTGATATAGATCCCCAAGCCAGCTTAACTATCTTTATGGGCTTGGTTCCAAGGGATTTAGACGAAACTGTTAATAATGCAATTGTCGATGAACGACCCCTACCAATTCATGAGAGCATTCATGGCATGGATTTAGCCCCAGCTAACATCTCTCTAGCTACGGCAGAAATGCAATTGGTTAACGCTTCTATGCGCGATTTCCGCCTCAGAGAAGCCATTGAACCAATCCAAGAGAATTATGATTTCATCCTGATAGATTGCCCTCCCAGCTTAGGTTTACTCTCTTATATCTCCCTGGTAGCTGCCACTCATGTTCTTGTCCCCCTGGAAACCCATTTCAAAGCCTTTGAGGGTACAGGCGAACTCTTAAAAACTGTTGCTACCGTCCGCAACAAGCCCAACCGCAAATTACAAATAGCTGGATTTGTACCCACAAAATACGATGCCCGTAACTCTCAAGACACCCGTACCTTAGCAGCCATCACTGAACAATTAGCGAACGCTGGAACAATATTCCCCCCCATTCCGCGCTCTACCGCTTTTGTTGATGCCTCAGAGGAACGAATGCCTCTGGCAGTTTACGACCCAAAGCACTCATCTGTCCAAATCCTCAAAAAAATAGCCCTTAGTTTATCAACATTAAAATGAGACGTACCAAAACCACCCAACCCCTTAAAAGCAAAATTGAAGTACCTTGGGACACCACAGGCTTATCGAATGCTGGTTCTGCTCAATCCATGCCATTAGACCAGATTGTTCTGCCTGCGACACAACCACGCCGCTACTTCGACCCGGAAGCATTAAAGCAGTTAACTGAATCGATAAAACAGCATGGCATCCTGCAACCTCTGTTGGTGCGTCCCCTGGATGGAGAAAAACACGAATTAGTAGCTGGAGAACGTCGCTATCGTGCCGCCCAAGAGATTGGTTTAAAAGAAGTCCCCGTTGTCATTAGGCAATTAGACGACAATGCAGCTTTTCAATTGGCATTGATAGAAAACTTGCTGCGGGAAGACCTTAACCCAGTTGAGGAAACCGAAGGTATCCTGCATTTGCTGGCTCTTAAACTAGGTCGAAGCGTTGAGGAAGTACCCCCATTACTCTATCGTCTACAACGCTTACAAAACAAGACATCTACAGTTACCCATAACGTTATGGGCGCAGTTGAAAGTGACTCTGATAATAACGCTATCAGCGAGGATGAAAGCGAAGGTGATAAACCTACCCATAACGTTATGGGCGAAATCGAAAACCCTAATTTAGACCCCAATCATGAGCCATTTGCTGACACTGATTTAAAAATTGTTGAAGGAGTATTTGAGGGACTTGGCTTAATGACTTGGGGATCTTTCGTTAAGAACCGTCTGCCCTTGCTAAACCTTCCCGAAGATATTCTTGAGGCACTAAGACAAGGCTTTCTTGAGTACACCAAAGCTAGAGCGATCGCCCAGATTCCCAAGTTGGATGAGCGCGTTGCTTTTTTAGAACAAGCTATTGCTCACAACTGGTCTTTAAGCGAAATCAGACAGCGTATTAGTGAGAAGAAAGCCGCAGCCTCAACCGTTAACACCGAGCCGAAAAATTATAAAGAGCGTTTTACTACTGCGACTACTAAACTAAAAAAATCACGCATTTGGTCAGACCCTAAAAAACGCAAGCAGATAGAGAAACTGCTGGTTCAACTGGAGGCACTAACGGGTGTTGAGTAACCTGACTAAAGCCGATGTTGAGCATTCAAAAGTATGGGTCTGTGTCGATTTGGCGACACCACCCGCCTGATTAAACAGGGCAATAATGCGGCATTGCTTGTCAGAAGTTGACACTAGCTTTCGTTCCTAGAAGATACGATGATCTGTCCTAACCGTTTTGGCGGTTGCTATACTATGATTGCGGAAGCAATGAAGCGCGGAAAGGCGTAGAAACAGTAATATGAAAATTCCGCCTGATACTATTAGGCAGAAAAATAGCGAACTTGTCACCAGCCGCTATGTACAGTATGAATACTATAGTGTCGGTGGAAGGATAAGATTGTCGTTTTTACGTGCTTATGCTTCCAATTCACTTCGGCAATACGGTTCAAAACTTGGACATACGGCGGTTAAAATCACAATGGCAAAGTCGATATACTGCTGGTGTCCATCACAAACAATAGTAATTATGAACTAATAATGATGACTCCATCTCTGAGTTATGATAATTAAAGGTTGAAGCTATGTAGCATCCTCTTTTTTGGGAAACGAACATTCGACGGTAATTTTCATATTGCTTTTGGCTGTGCCTTTCGTCACATAAGGAACTCCCGCTTCTCCACCCAATTCGATCCCAAATTCTAAGGTGACTTTATCTACATTAGCACTTGCGATCGGCATTTGTTTAAAAGCGTTCAAAGTATAAACAGTGTAAGCGCGAATTGTGCCTTGAATTGCTTGGAAATTTTGAGCCATTTGCTTGCGGATTGCTTCAGGACTCATTCCCTTTTCATTTAACGCTTCTTCTTCCTCTTCTTCCGTAGCAACAGAGGGAATATTTACTTCTTCCGATGTTTCGATGTAGATAATCGTGTTGTCATCTAGTTGGATGGGTGTAAGTTTAGTCATTCGATTTTGGATTGAATTACAGGATTTTGCGATCGCGCAGAAGACAACAGAAGAATCTGCAATTTTTAATTTAAACTATAAGTCAAATTATCACTCTATAAAACTAAGTGAGGCTTGTTGCTATGAGTCGAGATGCTTTGGTTGTTGGCATTAATACCTATAGTTACGAGCGTCTGAGTAATTTAACAGCACCAGCTATTGATGCAGAAGCAGTAGCTAAACTTTTGGAAGGCTACGGCGAGTTTAACGTTAAACGACTGCCTGCGGTTAAGGATAAGCAAAATAATACAATTCGGGTGGGGCAGAAAGCCCAAGTTACTTTAACTCAGTTAGAAGATGCGATTGTTCAGTTATTTAAACCGGAGAGGAGAAATATTCCTGACACGGCACTTCTGTATTTTTCCGGTCATGGGTTGCGGAAAAATCAAGGCATTCAAGAAGGATTTTTAGCCACCAGCGATACGAATCCAGATGTGAGTAACTGGGGTTTGCGGTTGAAATGGTTGCGGGAATTGTTGCAGGAAAGCGAGGTACGGCAGCAAATAATTTGGTTAGATTGTTGTTACAGTGGGGAGTTACTCAACTTTGCCGAAGCCGATTCAGGTGATAGGGGAAAAGGTCGAGATAGGTGTTTTATTGCCGCTTCACGGGAGTTTGAGCCAGCTTTTGTTGGAATTGGCACAAATCACAGTGTTTTCACAACAGCCCTGCTACAAGCCTTAGAACCGAGAGAAAATCAGCAACGAGTGACAAACTATACTATAGTTGATGCGATTTCTCAAAATATCGCCAAGTTTCCGCAGCGTCCGATTTTCGCTAATTCTGGCGGCATTATTCACCTTACCCGCACCCAAGAAGTAATTCCGGAAGTCTGGGAAGTCCCTGAGAATGCGGTGACAAGTCAGGTTTGTCCTTATCGTGGGTTGCGATATTTTGATTGTAAGCAGGAAGATGCCCAGTATTTTTATGGTCGGCAAGCGCTGACAGACCAGTTATTAGAAAAAGTGCGGGTAGGTAACTTTTTGGCGGTTTTGGGTGCTTCGGGAAGTGGAAAATCGAGCGTTGTGAGGGCGGGGTTGCTGTATCAATTGCAGCAAGGTAAACGGTTATCGGGGAGTGAGACTTGGAAAATCAGGATTTTTCGACCTGGCGATCACCCCTTACAGAGTTTGGCACAAGTGTTTTTGGATGAGAGTTTATCGGATATTCAACGCGCATCCCAGTTAAAGGAAGTAGAAGATTTGATTGGTGAGGGTGATTTTTCCCGGTTAATTACCGTTGCTCGTACTCCGCGAGTCGTCTTGTTGATAGACCAATTTGAGGAGGTGTTTGCCCTCTGTACTGATAGGAAAGAACGACAGCAATTTTTCGATTGTTTGTTGGCTGGTTTGCAACGGTGCGGGGATAAACTCTTCTTGGTGTTGACCATGCGAGCAGATTTTTTTGGTAAATGTGCAGAATATGGCGAATTAACACAGCAAATTCAGGAAAATCTGGTGACGGTGACACGAATGACAGAAGAGGAATTGAGACACGCAATTACCGAACCACCTAAACAGGTAGATTTACAAGTCGAGCCGGAGCTAGTTAACCAGATGATTGTCGATGTCGAAGGTTCACCGGGAAGTTTGCCATTATTACAGTACACGTTAACAGAACTTTGGCAGCAGCGAAGCGAGGAGAAATTAACAATTTCGGCTTACACGCGACTGGGTGGAGTCAAGGGAACGCTGCAAAAACGCGCCACTGAAATCTATGAGAATTTGTTACCAGACGAACAGTTAGCAGCGAAACGGATTTTTTTGGAACTGACGCAGCTAGGAGAGGGAACCGAAGATACTCGTAGACGGGTTTTGCTCGGAGATTTGGTTACATCGCAGCAATCAAATAATGTAGAGAGAAAGACGTTTATGAAGCGTTCCCGAAGTGTTCCCGAAGGAAATAATTTCGCGTCTATAGAAATAGAAAAGGTGATTCAAAAGTTGGCGGATGCGAAGTTAATTGTCACCAGTACCTTGATTGAAAAAGGATCGAAATCTGGTAAAGTGGCGGTGGTAGATGTTTCCCATGAAGCTCTGATTCGCCATTGGTCGTTATTAGGAAAATGGCTGGATGAGAACCGGGATAAACTTAGGCAGAAGCGCAAAATTGAAGCTGCGGCACAGGAGTGGCGAGACAAGGGGAAGGCAAAGGATTATTTACTTCAAAGAAAACCATTACAAGATGCTAAGGCGTTTCAGAAGCAGCAAGCTGTAAATTTAGCATTATCTAGCCTCGTAGAAGAATTTATTAGCAAAAGTTTGAAACACGAACAGAATAATCGTATTAAGTTTATCGGATTTAATTTGATTGCTCCACTCTGTTTAGTCGTATTCCTGGGATTTTTTATTACAAGAGAAATAAAAATAAGACAACATTGGTCAATCATTGATGCTGCTGATGGAAAAGCCAATAGTTCAGCAAGAAATCTGGCACTTGAAGAACTAGTCAAACTTGGTGTCAATTTAAAGCGTATTAACCTAAAAGGTGTCAACCTCAGTTTTACCGACTTCAGCAATGCCAACCTCAGCAATGCCAACCTCAGTGGTGTCGATCTCAGGCGTGCCGATCTGAAGGGTGCCGATCTGTGGCGTGCCGACCTGACGGGTAGCAACCTTAGTGATGCCAACCTCAGTGGTGTCGATCTCCGTTTTACTAACCTCAGCAATGCCAACCTCAGCAATGCCAACCTCAGCAATGCCAGGGGGTTCTACTCCACCAATCTCAGCAATGCCCACCTTAGAGGTGCCAACCTCAGCAATGCCAAATTTAATGGTGCCAACCTCAGCTTTGCAGACCTCAGCAGTGCATACCTCAGCAGTGCAGACCTCAGCAATGCCGATCTAAGGCGAGCCAACCTCAGTAATACCAGCCTTAGAGGTGCCAATCTCAGAAATGCCAAATTTAATGGTACTAACCTCAGCTTTGCAGACCTCAGCTTTGCAGACCTCAGCAATTTTACAGACATCAGGGGGGTCAACCTTAGTAATGTCAACCTCAGTAGAGCTAACTTGGAATTTGCTAGACTCGGCGGTGCTGACCTTAGAGGTGCCAATCTCATCGGTGCTGACCTTATGAGTGTGAATTTCCAAGATGATTTCCTTTTTGGTATTGAGGATAAGCGTGCTTTTCTTAGCCATGCAAAGTTGGAACGAGCTATTTACAACGAAGACACGAAATTCTCAACTGATTTTGATCCGACTACTCAGCAGATGCTCAAGATTGCTCCTGGTGTTAACCTCAGCAACTTGAACCTCAGCAATGCCCACCTTAGTGGTGCCAACCTGACGGGTGCCAATTTCAGTAATGTGAACCTTAACAATGCAGACCTTAGCAATGCAGACCTTAGCAATGCAGACCTCAGCAACGCGAACCTTAGCAACACCAAATTTAGGTATTACAATAGCGAATTGGGCGATACTTTGAACGGTTCTGCCAACCTCAAAGGTTCTAAACAGAAAAGGACTATTTACAACAATCAAACAAAATTCCCCAATAATTTTTTCGTTAATAATCAAGAAATGCTCAGGATTGCTCCTGGTGTTAACCTCAGCAATGCCGATCTTAGCGATCTGAACCTTAGCAATACTGATCTAAAAGATGTTAATTTAAGCAATGCCAATCTCAGTAATACTGGCCTTTACTATGCCAAAAACTTGACTCCTGAGCAAGTTAAATCTGCCAAAAATTGGGAAAAGGCAAAATATGATGATGAGTTTAAGAAAAAATTGGGTTTGAAATGAGGGAAAGGGATTGTTTTGAGAGTGCGATCGTGTTTGGCATCACCGTGTGCCTTCCCTTGACAACTTATACCGATTTACTCATCTCCTAGCAATGCCTCTAGCTTGTTTAGGTATAGAGCCGAGATCCCGATGCTGTTGGCGAAATATTTCTTTACATTGCCGACCAAGAAAGCTTGATGTTTGAAAGAGTTGGAACTTAATCCAGTTTGATTTGGTTTTAGTGAATAAAAAAGCTTGAAAGACACATAATTTTCGCTCCTTAGTTCCGACTCCAATTTAAATCGGAACTTTTTAGCAATGGTAAGCGATCGCTATTATGCTTTGAATCATAATGTGAGAAAAATTTTGATCCATAAATTAGAAAAAAGTTAACGGAAATTCAGGCTTTCGCGCTAGTCACAAATTAAAACTTTGAATCAAATCGGGGGAAAAGTAGCGAGCCTGTCATGAGCCGCCACGTAAAGTCTGAAACCCTTGCTACAAAAGGATTACAGAAATAAAATGGCTCTCTAACCCGAAAATCGCTAAAAAAGCTGGTTTTGGTTGTGCCAATTGAAGCTTAGGCTATTTGGTACTGCATTTATTAACGTAGCCATGCGGGTTTCAGGCTGTAAAAATCAGTGAGGTTTAAATGGTACACCTTTAAGTGTGCATCCAATGGGTCAAAATCTCATTTTAGGGTAAAAGTTGAAAAATTTTGATGAAACTCTCTCTGGGTAGCGGTTTCAGCCGTTGCATGGCGGCTGATAGCAGCTTCGCTTTCAAGGGGCGACAATCGCCTATAAACCCCGCCAGATAAAGGTTTAGGAGGCACATAACCCTTGAAAAAATTGGGTGCTTATTGAGAATGAACTGTACAGTTATTAAGCAGCTACCTGTAGGGTACAGTTTAATGGTAAAAAAGAACGGTCTCGTAATTTGATTAAGACCGTCACAATAATGCTGGCATCATTCTACCAAAACTTCTTAGAGAAATACCTAAATAAGGCGCAATTAATCACCCTGAAGATGTTGGTGTGGTTATTACAAAATCAGAAACAAGTGAGAATAGAAAGACTGGCAGCGACTCTACCTTTACCTATACAGCAAAACAGTCGTAGACGGCATATTCAAAGGTTTTTAACACTAAATGCCTTGAGTGTAGTATTGTTGTGGTTTCCCATCATTGAAGCAATAATTAACCAACACTTTCAAGTAGGTTCACAGTTAACCATTGCGATGGATAGAACACAGTGGAAGGAAAATAATGTGTTGATGGTTAGTGTAATTTACCAAAAAAGAGCTTGGCCAATATATTGGTGCTTATTAGAGAAAGATGGTAGCAGTAACCTAGAAGAACAGCAAAAAGTATTACGCCCAGTAATTCGGTTATTAAAAAAGTACAAATTAGTCATTATTGGGGATAGGGAATTTCATAGCATCGAACTGGGAAGTTGGCTACACAAGCAGAATATAGGTTTTGTACTCCGTCAAAAGAAGGACACCACTTTCCGCCAAAAATGGCAAAAATTTCAGCCTTTAAGTAACATTGAGATTTCTCCTGGTGTCCGGCAATTTTACACCAACGTCAAGGTTACTCAAAAACAAGGTTTTGGTCGGTTTAACTTAGGAGTCTACTGGAAAAGAAAGTACAGGGGTAAACAAGAAAAAGATGTTTGGTATTTATTAACTAATTTACCTGACTTAAACACTGCCCTTAAAATATATGCTCAACGTTTCGGCATTGAAGCAATGTTTAAAGATTGTAAAACTGGTGGATACAATCTAGAATCTTCTCAAGCCAGCCCCGATAGACTTGTACGAATAATATTCTTAATTGCTTTAGCTATGACGAGTGCTTGGCTCCAAGGTCAAAAAATTAAATTACAGCGACAACAATCTTATGTCTGTCGTTCCCAAGAGCAAAGTAAAGCTGAAAAAAGGCACAGCAATTTTTGGATAGGTTTGTATGGTTTTAATTGGATAGTTGCTTGGCATGAATGTCGAGCATGGGTCGAGGAACTGGTCGGTTCTATTCGCAATAAGCAAGCATATTATCAGCGAGGTTTAAGGGCTATGGAGCTTATACAGCAAGCACTTTAGGGAGCTTGTCGCCCCTTGAAAGCTTCGCTACTTTCTCCCCGAATTACAGGAATAAAATTGCCTTTAAACGGTATCAGGGTACAGATGGTATTGGTATTGAGTTACACTAAGGAGGCTTAGTTCAAAAATCCAAAGCTGAGATAGCGTTCTGCTTCTGCTTCTCAGTCACACCCAGATAACGCTCCAAAGCCGCCAAAGTCCGATGCCCCGATATCTCCTGAATGTGGCGCAACGGTATCCCCGCATCACTCATCCTGGTTAACGCCGTCCTGCGGAAGCTGTGGGTACTCACCCCTTCAATCCCCAACCGCACACAGGTATCTCTGAGGATTTTGTCAGCACTCACCTTGTGGATATGCCCCAACCCATGCCGCCCCGGAAACAAAAACTCCTTGCGGCGGTTGGGGTTGTACTCTTCTAAATACTGCTTAAGCTTAGGATGCACTCGAATTTCCCTAGTATCCCGCTTGCCCTTGGTGTTGACGCTACGTATCACTAACACGCCTCTGACACCATTGCTGCCAAACACATCATTTACTGCCAACGTGCAAGCCTCGTTAATTCGACAAGCTGCATAAAGGCACACGCCAAACATGGAGAGCCGCCCCCTGAAAATTCATTATCTTGGTTTTCTGGTTTCTTGGTTTTCTGGTTCTCCAAATTTTTGGATGAGTGCCTCAACAATAACTGAGGTTACAGTAATCCCTTGCTCTTTAGCTTTAGACATCCAGTAGCGGCGCTGGGATATAGGGACTTTGACACACAGATTTACCATCTGCTCAATTTCTGTTAAATCAGATCTCTGGTTATCTGGTTGACTGGTTTTCTGGTTTTCTGGTTCAGTCTCTCTGGCTTTTTTAATCAAATCACCGTACTTGCTCATTTCAAAATCTCCATAACTTCTTTACCGAGTGCGAGGTAATCAGCCCAAGCTGTTTTTAAACGTGAGTCCTCTACATCACGAATGGGGACACCAGCCATTGCTGCTTTCTCAAAGCCGACAGTACGCCGGATCATTGCCTGAAATACGGGGATGCCTCCATTTAACAAATCCTGACGCAGTGTTTCACCTTCTCTGCTGGGATAGGGAGGAACAATAGTCAGCAAGCAGCGATAGTTTGTCTCACCCAAATCTTTTACCATCAAGAGCATTGGCTCAAGGCTCACAATGTCCGGCTTTGTAGGCAGGATTAGAAGGTCACAACCTTTGGCTAATTCCTTTAGATCATCGGAGTCAGGTCTAGCTGGGGTGTCGATAACCACAAATTGAGCATCAGCAATTACTTTGAGGGCTTGGCGTTCGTCCACCGCAGGAAAGGGGAATGACCCACGTTTTGACCAAGCTAAAGCTGTACGGTTCTGGTCGCCGTCTACAAGGACTGTTTTACCTAGCTCACTAAAGAAGGTTGCAAGATGCACTGCTGTAGTGCTTTTCCCCACCC
The DNA here is from genome assembly GCF_014696905.1 of Nostoc sp. FACHB-190. Taxonomy (NCBI): domain Bacteria; kingdom Bacillati; phylum Cyanobacteriota; class Cyanophyceae; order Nostocales; family Nostocaceae; genus Nostoc; species Nostoc sp. FACHB-190. The sequence continues at coordinate 16,042 of NZ_JACJQW010000056.1, read as the reverse complement.
CACCCTTATAGCCAGTGATAGTAATAATTTTCTTTTGAGTTTCCATAAATCTGGTAAATCATAAATCTGAGTATTTAATTTTCTGGTTTTCTGGTTTGGTCTAAATGATACTGACAAATGTAACAACAGTCACGTATTTTGCTAAGGGTAACAGTATCTTGGTGGCTACCCAAAGTTGCGATACCCGCATTATCTAAGAACGGGAACTCTTGACTCTTCTGTGGGAGGATCTTCAACAAAGATTGCGCCTCGTTTAATTAGGTCGTATTTTGTCTCTTCTGAAATTCCTCGATTATTTCCAAATTGGGTTTTTTCTACATTCGCACCACTTAAAAGAGCATCAATCAAATTGGCACCGCGCAGGTTGGCATAAGTCAAAATGGCACCGCGCAGGTTGGCATAAGTCAAAATGGCACCGCGCAGGTTGGCATAAGTCAAAATGGCACCGCTCAGGTTGGCATCAGTCAAAATGGCACCGCTCAGGTTGGCATCAGTCAAATTGACACGGCTCAGGTCTTGACCCTCAAATGCCTGATTGACAATTTCCCAGACCAAACGCCATTTGTTAGTAATTATTGTTGCCTTGTCAATTACAGTACCGCTCAGGTCGGCACCGCCCAGGTAGGCATCAGTCAAATTGGCACCGCTCAGGTTAGCATCAGTCAAATTGGCACGGTTCAGGTTGGCATCAGTTAAATTGGCACGGCTCAGGTTGGCACGGCTCAGGTCGGCATTAGTCAAATTGGCACGGTTCAGGTTGGCATTAGTCAAATTGGCACGGCTCAGGTCGGCATCAGTCAAATTGGCACGGTTCAGGTTGGCATCAGTTAAATTGGCACGGCTCAGGTCGGCACGGCTCAGGTCGGCATCAGTCAAATTGGCACCGCTCAGGTCGGCACCGCTCAGGTCGGCATCAGTCAAATTGGCACCGCTCAGGTTGGCACGGCTCAGGTCGGCGGCACGGCTCAGGTCGGCATCAGTCAAATTGGCACGGCTCAGGTCGGCATCAGTCAAATTGGCACCGCTCAGGTTGGCACGGCTCAGGTCGGCATCAGTCAAATTGGCATCAGTCAAATTGGCACCGCTCAGGTTGGCATCAGTCAAATTGGCACCGCTCAGGTCGGCATCAGTCAAATTGGCACGGCTCAGGTTGGCATCAGTCAAATTGGCACCGCTCAGGTTGGCATCAGTCAAATTGGCACCGCTCAGGTTGGCATCAGTCAAATTGGCACCGCTCAGGTCGGCACGAATCAAGTTTTTAAGAATCCGAAAGGCACCGCCCGGATTGCCACGAATCAGGTTTGCAAAAACTAACTTGAAATTGATTGGATTTTTTGAACTTGTATGGGACTGACTTACATCTTTATCAGTAAGATAATCTTCAAATATTGCGCCTTGGTTGATTAAGTTTTGCTTTATTTCTAAAGATATATCTGAATTGTTGCTAAATTTAGCTTTTTCAACTATTGCATCATTGAAGTCAATCTTATTGAGATTAGCACCTCTCAAATTTGTACCACTCAAGTCTGCACAATCTAAATCAGCATTTTCTAAATTGGCATTTTCTAAATTGGCATTGCTCAGGTCAGCACAACTGAAGTTAATACCACTCAGATTAACGCCGCTTAAATCAACGCCACTTAAATCTGTATCACTTAGGTCTAATTCTTCACCTTTAGCTCTGCTAATGATTCTTGCCAATAAAATAATTTTATCCGGGTCTTTTTCTAGCTTTTTAATGCCATCTGGAGAAACATTGAAAGTAATTTTTATACTGCCCTTTTCTATTTTAGATATTGTTGGATTCTTATCACCTGAACTTCTTTTCACTGCTTCTAGCCAATTATTTTGTTGTTCAGGATTATTTAAAAAACTATTTATATTGCCTGGAATGATAATAACAACTTGACCATTAGTAGTATCAAATATAATACGAGTTTTAACGTTATTTTCTTCTAGAATTAATGATCCACTTCTCTCATTTTTAGGAATATTACTTGGTGGTATATCCATAATAGGAACAGTCCTAGAATTTTCATCTTGAGCGGAATTTAGTTCAGCAATATCTTTCCAATTCAATTTTAACTCATCGCACAGAAGTATAAACAGTTCCTTACTAATAGGTTTTCCTGTCAAAAATTTGTTTACAGTCGGTCGAACACACCCCACTACCCCAGCTAGGTAATCCTGAGTTTTACCGTATTTATCAAACGTTTCTGTCAGTTCTCTTAGTCCTGCTTCTGATGCCCGAAAAGAACGCTTCCCCATTACTCACTGACTCACAATAACTTTTACATAAGTTTTACATTATCCAACGCAGACAAGTTTTATATATAAGTTGTACATAAAATTTACCAAAGCAAAAGAAATCCAAGGTTCAATAGTAATTGAAAAGATTGATGGTAATTGAATTACAGTTCATTTAAGGCAAATCAATGCTGAAAAACATACTGGATAAACTGACTAATCCCTTTAATATGATACCAGAAACTCTTGACCTTTCTCCTCAGAAAAACTCTCAGTCTGCTTGGATTATTGGGTTATTACTCATTGCCTGCTTGGTAATCCCACCGACTGCGGTAGCTGCTTTATCCCAAAATTCGGTATTTTTCTCTATCAAAGCATGGGGTATTGAATATCAATTTCAGAAAGGTAAAGTTGAACTCCCTCAACACAAGTAAACACTTCATTAAAACTAGGATTCTGAGGAAGGCATCAGCAGAGATTGAGGAACAGACTACAGTTCCTAATTTCAAAGGTAGATTGTTCTATTTGTCTCCAATACCAACCTCAGAAATCCTTAAAACCCAATCACAGAAACAGCCTTTCGCTTTTGCTCTGGCGTGACCTCCAGATAACGCTGCAACGTCCCCAGGTCACTGTGGCCAGAGATTTCCTGAATAGTTCTCAAAGGTATCCCCGCGCTGGACATCTGCGTGAGGGCAGTTCGCCTAAACGAATGGGTGATGGTTCCTGATTTGATATGGCATGGAACCGATGATGAGTAATGAAGTGTAAATTATTGTGCTACCTAACCACAATGGGGCGATTATTTTCCTATCTTTGTTAAATCGAAATTTACAGCTTTTGCTAAAGCTTTTAAATCTTCTTCATGATCTTCCCAATAGAAAATTCTACAAGCTGGTTCCTGGTACTCTCTGACGTTTGCATCGCGTATGCTGAAATTGAAATATATAGAAACATAATCAAATTCATTTTCACTATTTGGATTTTCATTTAACCAAGTAATAATCTTAATAATTGGGTTATTTTTTGTACGGTTATTCCTATCTCTAATCACATTTTTATTTGTCCAATCAATTAGATAGATGTGATTAATATTGATAGTTAAATTACCAATTGTCAAAAACATAGTGTGTATTTATAAAGTAAAAAAAACGAGATAGAGTGATTGCTAAGTAACAGCCAAAAGTATTAAAAAATTATGAGTAATGTAACATAGAAATAGACAGATGGCGTGCTGAACAATTGCTCATTCGCACACTTACCGGCTATACCCCATTTAGCAGTCATGGGTAAGTATCCATCATGGGGGACAGGATCAGAAGCATTCAACGCAAAACAGAATAGAAATCGCCAGAAGTGAGCTTGGTTGACGATCGCACCACTTACCACTCACCACACCCCAATCGCCCCTCTGTCGATCCACGCTCACGTCTCAAGTCACTTGTTCAAAAATCCAAAGCAGAGATAGCGTTCTGCTTCTGCTTCTCAGTTACCCCCAGATATCGCTCCAAAGCTGCCAAAGTCCGATGCCCCGATATCTCCTGAATATGACGCAACGGTATCCCCGCATCACTCATCCTGGTTAACGCCGTCCTGCGGAAGCTGTGGGTACTCACCCCCTCAATCCCCAACCGCACACAGGTATCTCTGAGGATTTTGTCAGCACTCACCTTGTGGATATGTCCCAACCCGTGCCGACCCGGAAACAAGAACTCTTTGCGACGGTTAGGATTGTACTCTTCTAAATATTGCTTAAGCCTGGGATGCACTCGAATTTCCCTGGTGTCCCGCTTGCCTTTGGTGTTAACGCTGCGTAACACTAACACCCCTCTCACACCATTACTGCCAAACACGTCATTTACTGCCAAAGTGCAAGCTTCGTTGATTCGACAAGCAGCGTAAAGGCACACGCCAAACAGGGCGCGATCGCGTGGGTTGACAAACCCCTCAGTAAATAGGAGATTGATTTGGTCGGGGCTAAGGATTTCTGCCCTGCCGAAGCGGTTTATCTTCATAGGGTCTAGCCTACATTATCTTCTAGCAGTAAGACAATGTAACTGCCGCAAAAGCCTATTGTTTCGTCAGCGATGACACACCCTTAACCAAGACTTATCATTCAGCCTGACAGCACGACCGCTACAACCCTCATTATTCCGTTGGCTGATTAAACCTGCTTATGATTGCAACGCGATGACCACTTAGAGGTATGATCCACACCAATAGGATTCGCTGATGTTGGGCATGAGTTGTCTATACTCCTTCTATACCCCTGGTTGATCCATCGTTGCTATCAAAACCGATATCATTTTTCTCTGCCGCAGCGTCTAGACATAGTGTAGACACTGGTGCAACTGTAAATAAAGGTGAAATGGGGAGTAAATTGTGAGTTTTGACAATGTTTGTAAGGTTTTAGCTGAAAAATACCCAAGAGAATTTGCTAGTTGGTTACTGCCTGAAGCACCCACACAGGTTAAGGTACTGAAGACCGAATTGAGTTTAGAGCCAATCCGTGCAGATTCCGTGACTTTTCTGCAAACAGCCAATCGCATTTTACACATCGAATTTCAAACCCGCACCATTTCAAATCCGCCGCTTCCATTCAGGATGCTGGATTACTCTGTGAGGTTAATCCGGCAATATAACGTCCCTGTGACACAGGTGGTAATTTTTTTGCAGGAGACAAATAACGAAATTGCTTTTACTGAAGAATATGTTTCGGAGACAACAACTCACCGCTATCGAGTCCTGCGGATGTGGGAACAAGAATCAGCACTATTTCTTGATAATCCTGCATTATTACCTTTAGCACCATTAACCAGAACAACCTCACCCCAAAGGTTGCTATCCCAGGTTGCCCAGAGTGTTGCTAGAATTTCCGATAGGAATACTAAACAGGATATTGCAGCTTACGCCGAGATTTTAGCTGGTTTAAAGTTTGAAAAGGGATTGATACGTCAATTTTTAAGCGAGGATGCGATGCAAGAATCGGTAATTTATCAGGATATTTTACAGAAGGGAAAGCAACAAGAAGCCTTTCAGTTTTTAATGCGTCAATTAACTCGGCGTTTTGGTGAGATAGACTCGTCAATAATTGAACGGATTCGAGTATTATCTACTGAACAATTGGAAGTATTAGGTGAGGAATTTGTGGATTTTTCTACTATATCTGATTTGGTAAATTTACTAGAACAGCAAGAAAATAATTAAGATTTTTGACCACCTACTCAGGAATTGATTCGTCTCTACTTAACGAAGAAAACTTGTAAACGGCAATTGTGTCGGGTAGGGCAGGGGCGGGTATTGATGTGATGGTTTTACCTAAACTATGGAAAATGAAATTTGGATACTCACGTTGCAAGGATAGCTAGTTGCACTGAGATTTGTCATGCCTTGACTAACTAATGCTATCCCCCTTTAAGCAATGGTTACTTAAGAAAGCTTCGACTTCAATAAGTGTGGGTTGAGCTGTAATTGCTCCTAATTTCGTTGTAGTGATTGCTCCTACAGCACTTGCATAGGTAACAATTTCTCTGATAATTTCTGGATCAGCCAAACAATGAATGCCATAGTTGAGTATCTGACAGATTATTCCTGCATTGAAAGCATCTCCCGCCCCTTTAGTATCTATAGCTTCAACAGAAAAGGACGGCAAATTGCCTTCATATTCTCCTAGATAATAGGTGCAACCTCTTTCACTGGCGGTTACTAACACACCTTTAAGGTTGCTGAGAGATTGAGCAATTGCTTTCGGCTCAGTAGTACCAAACAAAAATTTGGCTTCATCAACAGTTAACTTGAGAAAATTCACATATTTAATTAATTCCTTTATTTCGTGCAAAGCAGTGTCTGGATTTCGCCAAAACATTGGCTCCCAGTTTATATCTACAAAAATTTTTATGTCATAAAACTTTGCTAGACTAATAGCTTTGTAAATTGCCTCTCGACTTCTAGTATAAGCAAGTTCCAAAGTTCCCAAAACCAGCCACTCTACTTCTTTAAATAAATAGATAGGTAATAGTTCAGCACAGAGATAAGCATCAGCAAATTCTGCGGGGTCACGACCACCAAATCCAATGAAATTAGAGTTACCTATTTTGTCCCGAAGCAGATAGACAATTCTTGTAGGTGCTGTATGATGACGCTGTACACCTGTGCAGTCTACGCCAGAATCTTTGAGTAAATTTATCAATAATTCCCCTAGCTCATCTTGAGCTATGCAACCAATGAAAGCAGTGGGAATGCCTAATTTAACCAAAGCACAAGCCGTATTAGCAGGCGCACCGCCTGGAGAATCTTGCCAAGATGTAACCTGTTGCAATGATTCGTCTACTTGTACAGAAAAGCGGTCAAATAACATTTCACCAATGCAGATAACACGAGGGTTTTTCATAAATGACTTGATTGCATTAGGTTGTCAGTGTGAGTTCTGCTTTTTGAGATAGCAAATTCTTGTAAAGCCTGTTTAACTTACCAACTGTTGTTGCTAAACCAAAATATTTATGTACTCGGTTCGAGGCATTGATACTCAACTGTTCAGCCCAAATCTTATTTGCTAGAATCCGGTTGATCGCTTCAGCAAATAATTCAATATTATTGGGAGGTACTAACAAGCCAGTTTCCTCATTTACAACTGTGTACTTTAAGCCACCAACATCTGAAGCTATGACTGGAGTACCACAAGCCATCGCTTCTATAGCGACTAGACCAAACGGTTCATAGTGACTGGGTATTACACACACATCCGCACAGGCATAGTACAGGGGTAACATATCATGGTCAACTCGACCAACAAATAAGGTTTTTTCAGAAAGTCCTACTTCTTGAACAATTTGCTCAATTCGCTTACGTTCCGGCCCATCTATGCGATCCGGACAACTTCCTCCCACAATTACTAATCTTAGGTTCCCCGTCAATCGAGTTTTAGACTGAGCGCAAGCTCGAACCATTGTCTCTATACCTTTGCGAGGATCAAAGCGTCCTACGTATAGAACAATTTGTTCAGTTAGGTTTAACCCTAACTTAGTTCGAGCTTCTGACTGAAGTATAGGATGAAATCGATCAAGACTTGTTCCCAAAGGAATAAGCTCAATACACCCCTTTTGAGAAACTAAATTACGCAGGTCTTCTTTCTCTTGCAGACTGTTTACAACTACACAATCTGCTTGTTCCAGAACCTGCTGTTCAATTCTCAATCGAGTTGCTGCAATTTCGGGTAGCTGAGTCAGGATTTTGTACTTTAAAGCAGCTTCGTACTTCACTACACCTAAAGAGAGATAGGTATGAACTAGCTGAATGTTAGTAATATTTTTTAATTCCAAACCAACGCAGGCAGACAGCCAATAGTTTGTATGAACTATTGGATAATATATGTTTTCCTGCTTGCGAAAAGCTTCAAATGCTGAGACAAATTCAGGCATATAATCAAAAATCTGATCTCTGGGAACAAACTTTTCTGGCCCAGCAACCAAACGGATAGTTCGGCAGTAAGGAGAATTTTGAACGATCATTGGGTCTTCTTTGTTGAGCTTGCGGGTAAATATATCTACCCACCAACCGAAAGTCGGCAGCATTTCACCCAATTGGCGAACATAAACACTTTGACCACCTGCCTCTTCCACACCAATTTCTGTAGAAGGATCGCCATGATCAGAAATTATTGCAATTCTCTGTTTATAAAGGAGTGATTTGCTAACAAGTTTTTTTTGATTAATACAGTTATCCATTATAAACCTAAAATTGCTAGAACACGCCTAATAAGTTTGGAGTTAAATATGTTTTATATATTCCCCAAACGTTGATTATGACTTATAAATTCAGTCAGACTATGTACCTTTGGAAATATAAAATATAATTCTGTAATCTTATACTAGGGTAGTAAGAAGAGATTGAACCTCTTCTGCTTCTCTTATCATGCCAAGCTGATTAAAACCATCAAGTGCTTGTTCTGCCCATTCACGAGCTTCCTCTAAATTGCCTTTTGCTTTCTCTAAACGTGCATAAGAAACTTGGTAACAGAAAATTCGCCTTTTGAGATTATTTTGTTCAGCTACAGCTAAACCTGTCTTCAATAGTTCTTCAGCATCACTAATTTCTCCCTGAACTATTGCAATATCAGCCAACCAATTTTGTGCGTAGTTACTATAACGATGCCACTCAATTTCTTCTGCTTGACTACTTACTTGTTGGAATAGCATTTTTGCTTGGACATGATTTTTTTCAAAATAAAAAATTTCGGCTCTGCTATATAAAACCGTTGTCAAACGTCGAATCTGATAACGTTCTTCCATTTCAGCACCGTTGATAATCTCCTCTTGCCTGTCTAACCAAATGCGTGCCTCATTATACTCTTCTTGGACGATATGTAGTTGTGCAATATTATGAGCTATGAAATCTTGCTCAATCAAATTTACGTGATGTCTAAGTTCCCAGGCTCTCATTAATAAATCGCTTGCTATTTTCAAATTTTCAGGTGAATACCACCTTATGTATGACCAACTCACGTTAGTTGTTATCTTCACAAAAGTTACCCAGTCACCACGTAATTTAGCCTCTTCGATTAACCATTTCATCCACCGAATTCGCTCGCGCCAATAACCATAACCATAAGCAGGTTCATGGAGATATTGCCAAAAGTTTGTGACATTTTTGTAATCATTTTGGGTTGCACACCATTCGATTACGTTGATCAGATTCCCCCATTCTTCTTTTAGCTGGACATATCCACTTTCTTTTGGGCCCCAATCAACACCACCAGTCTTCTTAGCAAAATCTAAATACCAGTCTACCCAGCGTTCTCGTGCTTCTCTTTCAAAATCTGGATAAGCAGCAAGTTCTGCTAGGATGTATTGACGTGTCAAGGAAAGTATATTGTAACGACTATCCCTTATACTTACTAGAGAAATTTGTTGTAGATGCTCTAAGTATTCCTGGACTGTCGAGCTAGTTTCAGTTTGTAGCCCTGCAACTGCTGCAATAGCATCACAAACAGGAGCATCTTGAAAAATTGCTAATGCCATCAAAATTTTATGAGTGGGTTTTCCTCGCAAGCTTGTGGCATTTTGGGTAAAAAGAAAATCAGCAACTCTTCCCTTAGCAGATTGTACATCATTTAATACTGTTTCAAAAGACCTGCTATCTGCTAACCGACCAATTGCATAAACGATGGCTATGGGAATGCCAGCAGTACCTTGATATAATTTTTTTTGTTCGTCTTCTGTAAGACAAATCCCAGGGTAATCTTTTGTCTTTAGTTCGTGCTGAATTAACTCTAAACTCTTAGCCTCTGGAAGTGAAGTTAATCGGATATGAACGTAGATAGACTTTTGTTCACGAGTAGTGATTATAGATTTAACAGTGCGAGGTAAACCATCTAAAAAACTTAGGACACTTTCTTTATCGTCTATTGTTTCTAAGTTATCTACGATTAGTAGCGTTTGCTGCTTGGCAAGGCTTTTATGTACAGCGTTAAGTAACTCTTCAGGAGCGGCTTCAGCAATAATAGTTCTGTCCTCTAAGGTATCGGCAATTGCCCGGAAAATATTGCTTAAATTAAACTGTTGCTGAGATGTAGGTAAGATAGTCAAGATTCCTCCTGCTGAATTAAGGTTTCGCAACTTTGCAGAAGTAAAAATGATGGCATCAAATACAGGTATGTCCGGTAGGTTATTCTGGCTGGCTTTCAGGCATTGGTAGGCGACTTCGATTGCTAAAGCGGTTTTACCAACGCCCCCAATGCCATCAACTGTAATAATAGGAGCGGCATGGTCAGGAGAAAGCAACTTTAGTAATCTCTCTTTCTCCGTCTCACGTCCGACAAAATTACTGTAGGTTTTTTGTGGGAGATTATGACGAATCTTGGAAATGATGTCTTGCCACTCCAGCCCTAACTTCTCACAAATGTCAACGAAGTTAGAATACTTAATTGCAACGCCACGGAAAAATTTGCTCACAGTATCTCTACTGCATCCGACAGCTTCCGCCAAAGCCTGTTGATTTCCATAGCTGTTGTGTCTTAAAGCTGATTTAACAGTTGAAACCGATGTCCGGGCAATCCGAAGTGAGTCTTGTGACATGGCTCGCTATACTTATGAGCAATAACAATTATTTTGCATCATAAACCGGGATTTTCATAACAAGTCAGTCAAAGTCAGGCATAAGTTCTGCATAAGTTCTGCATAAATTCTAATTTCTAGCTTATTCTCTACACCTGGCTTCAGGCATCTCCTATTTCAGAATAGAGTTATAGAGTTGAGCGAGACATTATGAAATTGAGACTATCTAATGGAACTAAAAAAGCAGAAGAACAGTTGAAATATGAAGTCACAAGTCGTCCCTTTATTTCGTGGGAACTTTTACAGCGCATAGTAGTTGTATTAACGCTATCAAAAATGGTTATTGAACTACTATTTATGTTTTCACAATTTTATTTGTATCAGAATAATGTAGATCACAAATTCCAAAAACTGCCTCCTATCAACCGCATATTTTCACCAAAAAAGCTTAATTTTAGCAACGAAAAAATTTTGGTCGTTAAAACTGAAAAGCTTATAGAGGGAGGTAGAACAAGAGTTTAGATTTAAGCTTGCCTAAATTTCACTGGTAAATACTAAAATAATTGAATTTAGTTTAATTTTAGTATTTGTAAGGCTATATCTACGTCAGGATGACTAAAATTAGGGTTTTGGTGAAAGCACTATGACATAATGATTCTAAATTATTATGTCATAGTGTTAAAAAAGAATTAAACATCAAAAGAAATCGGCTTACCGTTGAAATGATTATAAATATCCTCTGGGTTGAACCAGTTTGGTAGTGTGCGCTCTGCCTCTTTCAATTCTTCACCGTTGTCATCAAGCAAGCCACGAACAATCTTGACTCTCGACAGTGGCGTTTTACCATTAGCCGAAAACTTTTGAATGAGGATTGTACCCGCCTCCCTCATTGCTTGTGTGCCTTCTGGATAGCTGGAATTCGTGTCATTGTGAGTAATACCAGTAACATAAACTTTGGCTTTTCTAGTGTCTGTCAAATGCAGTTTATAAAAGTTTTCTGCTGGTTCACCAATCAATGATTTCAAGTTGGTGTACTCATCAATCAGCACTTGTTCAGGGGTTATAGTCGCAGATTGCTCTAAGTCATTCTTCCCTTTAATTCTTAACAACCAATGCTCACACAGACCATCAAGCGCAGTACCTATCTCTACCTCTGACTCGGCAATATTTTGAGTATCAAGATATCGCCACGCTTTGGAGTTGTCCCCAGTGGCGTGACGGTCAATTAAGTAGTAAACAGGAATCCCTAAACAATGCTTTCTCACAAGAGCTATAGCCGCGCTTGTGTAAGTTTTACCTGACCCCTGGCGACCGATTAACCACAGTGGCGTTAGGTTGTCGATAATCTTCCACAACCATCCATCTTCATGAGCTTTGAGTGCTTCTATGAGTTCGTTGGCACGTTGCTGGTCAACAGATTGATTGCTGTTACTTTCTGCGATCGCTGCCTTGGTCTTCCCCTCAATCTTCCCACGTTCCTGGTCAGCCTTCGCCTTGTCTCGAAGGTTTTCAGCAATGGTTTTATCCATGACTGAATGATTCACAGCACGGGCTAGAAGAAAATCCTCAAGCTGAATACGTGCCTTAGCCCGTTCGTTTTCTGAGTCAGTCAGTCCTAACGCAACGCGTTCTTCTGTATCCAGTCCTGACAGCCCATCTTTCAGGCGTTCAGTGTAAAGCCCTGTCGAATGCTGCTTAACTTCACGTTTATGCTTATTGTGCTGCCAAATTGCATAATCACCAGTCTTTTCAAGCTCCCCCAATTCATAATCAGTGCGCTTGAGCCGTTGCGAACGCACGACTAAACAACCCACAATACCCCACAGCCCCATAACTGCAACCCCATATCCTAGCAACTGATTAGGGTTGTCTGTGGGTAAATCACGCACCCATTGAATGGCATCTCCCTTGTAAGGAATGATGCTGCCATACAGCCCGTAGCGTCGCCATTCTTCAGTCAGGACAAAACGCGGCAGATTACAAAACCGCTTATCCAGTGCTACTTGACTTTCTACACCATTAATTGACCTGGGGCAGAACTGAATCTGTGTCAAATCGTAGGGCTGACGTGTTTGCGATGTTGCCAGCCCGATGATTGCGGCGACACCACACACACCAGCCAGCGTTAACTCGAAAACACCTTGTTTCATTCTCGTCCCCTAAAAATAATTGCAATGGAACCAATGAATAAAGCCAACGCGACGGCAATACTTAACCAAGGGTCTGATTGTGGATTCTGTTTTTCAATGATTTGGATGTCTTGGCTAATCTGGTTCACTGTTTCCTTAGTCAAATTCTCAAAATATTGATAGTCTTTAACTGCTAACCAAGTGGTGACACCTGCAAACAACAAACCCCCAGCAGTTTTAAAAATATTTTGCATATTATCTACCTCTAGTCCATCACTGTTGTAATTAACTCTCAAGCCCGTTAACCCAGCCAGAGAGCCAACACTGCAAATAGAAAACGAGAGCGTAATTGCCAGCCACAAGTTAACGCCACCGCCAGTTATTAAGAGATATTTAGCTATAAATAATCCTGTAGAATTTAACGACCAAGTAACAAAGAATCGGGTCAATTTATCAGTTGTGTTGATAACATCCTTACGGTGTTGCTTGCGCGATTCCAGATGTTCTATCAAGTCTTTGGGTAAGGGCGTATCTGGAGCGATTTCGTTTAATAGTTCTTCTTGGTCGGACTCAATATCGTATGTCATGTTAGCACCAAGATATTTACTCGCCCGACAGTAACTTTATGCGCTTGCTGTCGGGCTTAAACTGTCAAAAACCTAATAGGGCATCTTTGATTTTTTGGACAATTGAACGGGCTGCATATTGCTTTTTCGGCTTGAAATTATCACGAGCGTTATCACCCATTTCTAAGTAATACTTGCCCAGTTCCTTATCATGTTGCAGGTCAATTGTTTGTTGTCTAATATCTGTCTGTAATTCTGTCTGCAACATCTTATATTCACCATCAACTTGCATCATGTGCTTATCCACCCAGGCTTTTAGCTTGATGTGATTTGTTGCTTGTTGATGGCGTAGGGTTTCTTGGTCTTGGGATGAATTGAAATCTAGCTTCATCTCTTCTAGGATATTTGCTAGATGAGTGTCAGCTAAAACGGCTGACTGCACTGCTCTTTCAATCTTCTCACCGCTAACACCAGCTTGTTTATAGATATCGCTCAGGACTAGATTTAAGTCCTCAGTGCCTTTGATAGCAGCTAACATTTGCTCTCTTACTTGTGGGGCAAATTCACTAATCTTTGCCCCGTCATTACCCATTTGTCCTATCAGCTTCAATGCTGATTTATCACCTGTTAACGCTCTGACTACCAAGTTAGTAGATACATTGAACTTATTTTTTAACTGGCTTTCCAAGTGGCGAGACTTGGAAGTTACCTGATTCTTGAGCTTCATTGAATTTTTCACAGCGATACTCTTTTTCGGGTGTAAATATTATGTGGCAGTGATACTCCATTCGCCTGACATATTGCTCAATAGCTTGCCTTCTTTTGAGATATTGCTGATAGTTGTGATGTTCTCTGATTGGCAGGTATACCCAGTAATGTAAGGGCAAAATGAAAGCAGCAATCGCACCTAAACTAACAGCAATTCTGGAGAAGTAATTCATTCTTAGCCAGCGAATGAACAAACACTCAAGTAATGTTAATTCATCGCTATCGAGCCGCGTTGAGTCTGGCGAGTATCCCTTTAAGTTGGCTTTTAGTTTGGTTACGGCTATTCTCCAAAGCCACACTAATGCCCGTTAGCCCACGAGATAGCTTGTCTCTGCTTTGCTCATGACGATTAACTACTCGCTCTTTAACCCTAGTCAACGTCTGGTCAATCTTTGCGTCAACCTGATTTGCTGAAAAGTCAGCATAAGCGAGTAGTGCTGTTTCTACTTGTTCGAGAATTTCGTCAAAGGTGCTGGCTGAGGTGTCAACGCTATCGGCTATGTCATTAATTTGTTGCTCTGAAAGGATTACACCCATTTGTGAGGCTTTATGCGTGATCATCTCGCCTACATCTTGAGGGGCCACCGTGAGCGTCCCTGTTTCAAGTTCAGTCTCGGACTGTTCAAACTCTACTTGGGTTAGGAATTTTTCTTCAACGGGTTCATCAGCTACGGATAATTGGCTTGTCGCTTTGTTTTTGAGATAGTCAACGGCTTGGCTCAATTGGTCTTTGGTGGGATTGTTCAGGTCATCACACTCGACAGCCAGGGCAGCTTGGGTGTAATCGTCCTTGGTGAATCCTTGATAACCCTGTTTGTACAAACGAGCGCGGACGTTATTAGTAAATTTGTCAGACATGATGATTACTCCTTATTTGGCTAGTGCTAAAGCTTTTGGGTCAGCAGATTTCATGGGCTGTTGTCGTCTGTTAATTGCCCACTTCGCCGCGACGAACGCAACAAGGGCTAAATCTTTGCTGTGGTAAGTATTAAGGGCGTTAAAAGATAGTCCGGCTTGACTAAACCAGTAGTAACGGGTGCTGCGTGGTACGTCGTCAAGATTGATTTTTAAATAGTCTGCCAGCACAACTAAAAAGCTCTCGCCGTTATAACTAGCGTCTAACTCATAAAAATGCTTGAAAACTTGCCAACGCTCGTTAAATCCTTTACTGGCTGGGGTTAGCGCACCGTAGCGCCGTCTTAGTCCGGCAAACGTCTCAACTATTTCTTGAGCATTCGCTGACTCCACTTTTAAGCTAAAACGCTGTTTGAGAAAAGCTACTACTCGATACCAAGTGATGTCTGAAATTTGTTTTCCTATGTTGCGCTCATAAATCTGTTTCAACTGGCGATACTTAACTGAATAAATTTTTGTGGTCACATTACCTCCGAGTTATTACTTAAGCAAGTCAAAAATTAACTAGCTATCCGGTTATGCCAAGGTATTTGATATAGCCCTGAGTCTGATTCGAGGTATTTGATATAGTCCTGAGTCTGACGACTATCAATAACTTTGGATTTTGGACTTTGGACGGACTTCTAAAGCCAGGATTTGTCGCCTATAACCACGCGATAACAGGACTAGTCAGGGTTTGCGACTTACTGACACTTTCTGATTTACCCCCACGTTTACGCCCCCGAATCGCCTAATTTTTGCGCTCACGTTGGTCAACGGAGCATTAAAGCCAGTCACATTGAACACATCAAAACAAGGTTTGCTGTATGCCCTGTCCCATTACTTCAGATTTTCGACTGGACACCATACCGGGGACTTCATAAATCCCATGTCTAACCTTGTTCTGATTTAGCTTGATGTCAGCTTTTCGCCTTTGCCCAGCAAGCGGCGTAAAACACCATTGCGGATGGTCAATTCTTGCCCAAGGGCATTTACCTGTAAAGCGATACAGCGCACCTTTTATTTGATACACTTTTCGCTCTGAAAGGCTAGAAGGGTCGTACACAGGAATTAAGTTATTCATCTTTATTACTCCCAGCCACACACGCACCCGTTAAACTTGCACCCAAGAAGACCGCGATAGATGCAATGGCGCTTCCTTCAAAAAGCTTGGCGTTATAAATCCATATGGGTTGATATTTGTCGCCTCTGCTTTGTTCAATGCGGTCAACGCCGCGACAAAAGATAGTACCAACAACCATAAAACTCGTAGTTGTAGCGAACTGCAAACATCCAGGGCTAAAACTGCAAACAAGGCGATTTTGAAACCACATTATTTGCAAATAAGGTTCTGCTCAAAACGACATTATTTGCAAATGAAACTGCA
>NZ_JACJQW010000055.1:0-33885 GCF_014696905.1 Nostoc sp. FACHB-190 | reverse complement strand
TGCAGTTTCATTTGCAAATAATGTCGTTTTGAGCAGAACCTTATTTGCAAATAATGTGGTTTCAAAATCGCCTTGTTTGCAGTTTTAGCCCTGGATGTTTGCAGTTCGCTACATTTAGCAGGATTAATTTCTTTACCAAGGGGGATAAGAATATGATGCTCTCTTGGTAAAAATTTTGGTTGCTCAAAATCTGGTATTAAGATTAATGATTCTTGGGTACTAGCAAAATACCGCCATGAGGACTCGCTTTTAACAATAATGCACCGAGATAAATATTTGATACTTTGCTCCTCTGGCATTTGATGAATAACCGCAGCCAAAAGAGCAATTACTTCTTCACGGGTATCTGCTTGGATGGTAAGCTTTGATGTTTCTCCCTGCAACCAACTATGTATTTCTTCAACTTCTTTCTCTCTACCTACAAGATGTAACTGTGTACTCATTGCTGGTGAAGTAGAGTTTTTCCACTCATCCCAGAAGCTACTAATATCCTGAGCTTCTTCTTGCCATTTTTTGATTAACTTAGCTAACCAAGCATGAACCGCAGGAGCAAGCTCCAACCACTGTTCTAAATCATCAGCATCATAAACTCGTACATCAGCCCATATTCCCTCACTTTTCTTGTTAGTCTCCCACTCATCCTTATTAGCCCATCTTCGAGGAGTAACAAAAACAAATGTGGTTTCAGCAGGATTCAATTCTAGAGGATTCTTAGCACGTTTATCATAATCATCATCTGCTTTCCCCTTAACATCTTTGTTAACTCCAAGTTCCCATACCGAATAGCCATCGGGAACAAAACTATTACCTTCAGGTGCGTCCACAATGCCATCCCATCCCCCCATTTGAATACTCTCACCCGATGGAAAACCAACACGTCGAGGGTGCTGAACTGTAGCATGAATTAGTAAGCGTAATAATTGGGGAAGTCGTGCGCGAGCATCTAGTCTATCTGCCCATCTAATTAAATCTGTCGCATCAACCCACTTTGATGGAATCATAGTTAATTTTTAACTTACAAAAATAAAATTGATTACTTATTAATTTCCCGTAATGCTCTGCCAAATCTAAATATTGGTCTGGATTTTGAAACTGAAGACGAACATAATAGAGGAAACTAAAGGAGTAGGTCACGAGTGCAACACCACCCCTTCAATAGACCAAAACTAATACCATTACCGATTTGCGTTCAGTCTCCACACTGGACGCAATTTAGTATTAGTCTTCCTGACGAACACCCTTAAAAGGTTCACCATTCTGCTTCACATCCATAAACCGTCCAGTTTCAGCATCACGCTTCACCCATTGTTCGGTTATAGGGTTGTAAGTCTGGCTGCGGTTATCCACAGCACCACGACGATAGCCCTTACCTGTATTCTTTGCCATATCTTTATCACCTCCTTAAGAAGGATGTAAAATAGCTTTGACATTTTCTATTATAATTAGAGAAAATAGTGTCAACAACTTTGACACGTCTAGCGATCGCAGGAAAGAATCAGCCATGAAAGAGATGATTGCTGCGAACCTGATCCGCTACCGTAAAAGTTTAGGCTTGTCTCAAGAGCAACTTGCAGAACAAGCCGGGGTAACTCGCCAGAGCATCAATAACTACGAGAACGCCAAAACTTTACCAGACAGCAAAATTCTCTCTGCTCTGGCGAGTGCTTTGGGCATTACACTCGATGACTTGCTACGCTCACAAGGTGAAGGACTACCCAACTTTCGGTTCCGCGCTCATGTTTCCTTTGACAAAAATGCCCAGTTTGCAGCCCAAGTGCTACGAATGTTGCAAACTTATAACGCCCTAGAACAAGCAGTTGGCTTACCAAGCTACACCCCTGAAAGTACACCTTGTCATCAAGTAGAAGGTAATAAAAAGCACATTCAGACAATAGCTGCTTTGTTTCGTCATCGCCTGGGCTTGGGAGATGCTCCCATTGCCAACCTGTTTCAGTCTGTAGAAGAAATCGGTTTAAAAGTTTTACGCTCCTCCATTCCAATTAAAGGTTTCTTTGGTCTGAGTGCTTGTAGTGATATTGAAGGTGCTTTTGTTTTGGTAAATACCCATAACATCACCATTGAACGTCAATTATTTACCCTTGCACATGAGATTGGACATCTAATCTTTCACCGTGTAGAGTACCAAGACACCCTGATTGAAGAAGGAACCAAAGAAGAAGAAAAAGCACGAGAACAAGTAGCTGATTACTTTGCCAGTCATCTACTTGTGCCTCAAGCTGAATTTGAACGGATGTATGCACTTACCCAAGATATTGTCAAACTCAAACGGCATTTTCGGGTGAGTTACTTAGTCATTTTGAATCGTTTAGCAGAAATGAAAATCATTGATTTTGCTAAAGAGAAAGCCAAAATCTGTGCAATTTATAAAAAGCAACATGATGGTGCATCTTTGCAAAACTCAATGGAATTACCACCAGCACTGGCGGCGGAAGATTATCCAGAAAATGAACGTTATGAATTTCTAATTTGGCAATCCTTAAAATTGGGCAAGATGTCAGAAATGAAAGCAGCAGAACTTCTCAACTTAACTGTTGAAAAACTGCGGGTGCGTCGTCAAGAAAATGAGGTTTATGCAGTCGCTTAATGGCACAATTCTTGACGCAACCGCACTCATTGATTTTCGCTACCTGAACGAGTGGGGGTGGCTACAACAGCACTATCAACCGTTGTACATTGCCCAGGAACTTCTAGACTCAGATCAACTGGAACCCCCAACTCGCCAAGCTGCTAACCAATACTTAACACCTCTGGCTCTTTCGACAGAAGAGATGTTTGCCAGTTTTCTAGAATTTAGCGTTAGAGAACCACTTTTGAGTGTTGCAGATCGATCTACAATTGCCATTGCCCGTCATCAATTGCTGATTTGTGCTAGTGATGATGGGCTAGTTGTTGAAACTTGCAAGGCATACGGTGTTACCTACACCAGAACACTGCGATTACTAGCTCAGATGGTAGAGACAGGACACAAAACAGTGATAGAGGTGACAGCAATGGCTGATTCATTAATCCAGGGGCGGGGTAAACACATTTCTCCAAAAGTTTTGACAGATTGGACAACAAGTTTACAGAAGTATGGCACGAACTAAAAAATAAAATGTGATTCAACTAAGTGCTTTAAATGTTATCGTTTTCTTTTAGTCAAGGTGCTAGGAGGAGTGCCATATAGCAATTCGCCATTCTCGACGACATATTTTAAGGGAATTTTTGGGTTGTTAATGTCCTTCTGTCCATCGGCGTGCCACTTAGTTTCCCAAATAGTATAAAACGGTTCTAAGTTTGCTGGTTTGAGACGATAAATTGTTTGTATTTCAATATTTTTATAAATGGCAAAAATCCAATCAACCTGGCGATATTTGTTAATGATAATAGGGTTCATGTGGTGGTGGGTTGAAAACCCTTTCGTGAGTTCAATATTGATTGATTTTAATTCGTATTCATTTCCATCCAGATCGATGGCATCGTTCCCCTCTCGCCCCGGAAGGACGGTCAAACCAAGTATCAGCAGAACTTGCAGTAGTTTGCCACCATTATCCTGAAAAATGTCGTTAATACCATGCTTGGATGCTAATTGCTGGTACTGCTGTATGGCAGGAAACAGTATCTCCAGTGTTTCTAGATCGGGATGTGGTTTTAGCACTCCTTGTCCCTCCCTAGCAAATGCACTGTTTTTAAACCTAACGTTGTAGCAATCCGTTCAATGTTATCTATCGATATGTTCCTTTCACCTCTATCTACTAAGCCAATACAAGTGCGGCGCAGCCCAGCCAGTTCTGCCTGCCTTGCCCTCTGTAGATACGTAAGTAACTTCCTCATTTTGGTAATTTTTTTTCTTCGGTTATATACCGGAATTGCTCAATTGACTACTTTACCTCTACAGATTACTAGTATCATTTGTAATGAACCCAAACGTGCGCTTACAAGACATAAAACCTGCTTATTTCACTCGCAAAGGAGCTGCTTACTGTGGCGACTCCCGTGAACTCTTGCAAAAATTACCAGATAGTAGTGTTAACCTAGTTGTCACTAGCCCACCCTTTGCCCTTCAGCGTAAAAAAGAATACGGCAACAAAGAACAACACGAATATGTGGACTGGCTCAGTGAGTTTGCCGCTCTCGTTTACAAAAAACTACGTGACGATGGCAGTTTTGTAGTGGATTTGGGTGGAGCTTATGAAAAAGGGGTTCCTGTCCGCAGCCTGTATAACTATCGAGTGCCTATACGCTTTTGCGATGACATTGGTTTTTTCTTAGCTGAAGACTTTTATTGGTACAACCCGTCTAAACTGCCCAGCCCTATTGAGTGGGTTAATAAACGCAAACTGCGGGCTAAAGATTCGGTGAATACCGTGTGGTGGTTCAGTAAGACGGAGTTTCCCAAAGCTGATGTAACAAAAGTCCTTGCACCCTACAGCGATCGCATGAAGAAATTGCTGGAAGACCCAGACAAGTTTTACAAACCAAAAGTACGACCTTCTGGTCATGACATTGGTAAAGCCTTTGCCAAGGATAACGGCGGAGCCATTCCGTCTAACCTGTTGCAAATTTCCAACACCGAATCTAATGGTCAATATTTAGACGGATGTAAAGCAGTTTCGGTTAAGCAGCACCCCGCTAGATTTCCTGCCAAACTTCCTGAATTCTTTATCCGTTTCCTAACAGATCCAGGTGATTTAGTAGTAGATATTTTCGCGGGTTCTAACACCAGCGGTCAAGTTGCAGAAGCTGAAAATCGTCTGTGGTTGGCTTTTGAAGAACAACCAGAATATCTTGCAGCTTCTGCATTCCGATTCCTAACCAAAGAAAATACTATTGATGAGATGCAGGAAATTTATAATCTCATCTGTGCAGGAGAATCAATTGATTTGAACAATTATCAAAAGCAAACTATTCTCAGTTTTGATTAACTCTTACTTTTTGTGATATCTAAACTTGCATACCAATGCTGAGGGCAAACGTTGACGGTTATCATCATATTTCACACCGTTTGTACTTGGACGTGTCTGCTGAATCGTACAGTTGCACGGTAGTTGCCATTTTGAGAGCCAATAATGTAGCCACAGCGTGACGCTGTTCCAGGTGAAGAAACTCTAGAACTAAATCCTGGCTTGGGTCTTTTTTGACAGCGAACAAGAAGAAATCTTTCAAGTCCTTTTGGTATTCGTGCTTAGTGTTCAGAGATCGCTGCATAATAAAGTATCGTAGGCATTCATTGACTGCATTGAAAATTGACCGACACGGGCGAGCGAAAATTCTCACCCAGGAAGAAATTCAGCTTCTGTTCTCCCCGGAAGTCACCACCGCACGCGACCGGGCTTTGTATGCTGTGATGCTGTTTACGGCGTGTCGCGTCAATGAAGCAGTGACGCTTCGCAAGCGCGATGTCTACGATGCCAAGGGACGAGTACGACGAGAAATTTTATTTCGCAAGGGCAACACGAAGAGAAAACTTGCCACTCGCTCGGTGCCGGTGATTGAAGACTTACGGTATTGGCTACAAGACTACCACCCGCGAGAAGATAATGAGTGGTTATTTCCCGGCAATGAGTATGGCCCCCGTATAGATGACCATCTACACAAGGATTCTGCCATGTGGATACTGCGCCAAGCGTGTAAACGCATTGGCATTGAAGGGGTAAGTTCGCACAGTTTTAGGCGTACCGCTCTCACGCAGATGAGTAATGCCGGAATTCCCTTAAGGGTGATTCAGGAAATTTCAGGCCATCGCACCTTAGATGAGTTATACAAGTACCTCGAAGTGAAGGACGAGCAAGTATTAGGTGCAGTATCTTCGCTCTCCATGCTATCGCCGACAAAAGCAGATCACTTCGGGAAATCCAGTTTAAACGAAGTAACAACAACCCCAGACACTGAAGGAGTTTTCTAACGTTAGCCATCATTTCAATATTTCTACTGCTGCACCAGTCTTTAAATATATCGACCTCACCAAACAACCAGTCATCCGGCTATCTCTGTTTTATGAGTCGTTCGTCCCGTGCCGGGACTGGGTGACGGCTGTCAAAGTTTGAAGCGAGTGTCTGCTTTTAGCGGGATGCAGTGTAATCCGCACTTTTGACAACGCCACTGGGCTTGTTGCTTAACTGAAGTGGCAATTTCTGACCAATTATCTGGGTAAAGAGAATGGGTGAACGTCATCTGCAACCAAGGTTACGGGGATTTTAGAATTTTTAAATGTGGCTTATCAATTTATCTTGAACCGTGATAATAACTCCTCACGGTTAGCTTGCAACAGTAAGCTGAGAGATTCTTCCCTAGACAACTGCATCAACTGAGGAATAATCGCTTCTAAATCTGCATCCAGATTGCCAAACCGTACCTTTAAAAGTGCCTCCAGGGTTTCTCTTCGTTCTTTCTCGGCTCCTACTCGTTCCCAACTTGTGACCATTGCTATATATTCCTCTACTTGGCACTCGTAAGCAAACAGTAATTCTTGGTCAATTTCGTTTGAACTCCATTTGCGAGAAGTGGTCTTGCAGTAGTTTGTGGATGAAGCGGTAGCGACCGCCGACACGCTGGAGGAATAATCGCTCGGTGCAGTAGTTGAGGAAACGGGCGTAGTTCCAGGGGATGTAGCCGTTGTGGTAGAGGATGAGGCGGAGTGTGAAGTGTTGGAGGCAAGCTATACCGCCAAAAGCCAGCCAAAAAATCAGCCCAGAGATTATATTTTCTTTATTCAATTTTTTTAAAAAAAAGTTTTCATTTAGTTTAATTTTATTAAAAAAATCTCCAATATGCCGAAAAACCAGTCCAAAAATTAGCCCAAGGCTTATCCCTGACAATAGTAGAATCAACACACAAATTAACCCACAAATCAGATAATAGCTATTTTTTTGAGTTTTGCTCATTAACCAATTAGGCTGCATTTCTTCAATCAAGAACTCCGTTTTCGATTCTAGCTGCATTTGTTTAGCTAACCAAACCAGCCACATTCGGGTTTTTCTAGCATTAGGGGTTTTGTTCTTTAAATACGCCCTACTGTTAGTATCCCGTGTCAACATCCGCCCTACATAGGCATCTAGCAAATACTGAATCCGGTCGGCTGTAGAGTTCAATCGCTGCCATTCTTCAACAGATATTTCTTGAGATGCTAGAACAGTAATGCTAAGTAGTAAGGGAGTTTTAAGTAACTCTAGTAAGTCTAAGTCGTTACTAATGGTTGACCACAGTTCTATATAATTTATAGACGTTAGATAATCACAAATTTGATTGTTGTTTAAAGGCTGTAAGTAAATAGCACCATTAAGTTGCAATTGAGTAGCATAGTTACTATATTCTTCAATCCGGCTACAAACAACTAGATAAAGCGGTCTAGCTTCCCCTGTTAAAAACTGATTAATTTTTTGGACGCAAAGTTCTTGACGCTGTGGTTCAAGTTCATCTACCCCATCAAGCAATGGTAGTAATTGATGATTGTTTACCCACTCCTGACCAAGCTTTTTTGAGACACCATATTTAGATTTGAGTTCAGCCACTAACCAATCAGTTAGAGATTGGCGGTCATCTTTCCAAGACGATAAATTAAATAAAACTGGAACGGGATAATCAGGCTGTTCTTCTGCACGGCTGACTAAAGCTTGAGCCAGTTCTAATTGTGTCGTAGTCTTACCTGCTCCTGGCGCACCCAGTATTAACAGCTTTCCTGCAATTTCTAGGGAGTCAAAAACTTCTAAAATTGTTGTGGTGTCTGGGAGAGGAACAGCAGGCTTTAGTCCAATTTTAATCTCTGCATCCCAAGGGCGTTTTACCTGCTGGGGTTGTGACTCTTTACCCAAATTAATCAGCACGGCATTGTGTAGAGATTGCCTTAACCGTGCAGTAACTTCTTGCTTGACTGAGGCTAATAGTATCCGTTGATTTTCTTGTCTCGCAGGGTTGCCTACTGGGGTTGTTGGCTGTCCAAAAAAAACATTCCAAGTATTACCTAGCCAGTTATTATTACCCTGATTTTGAACATTACCTTTACCTGTTGCAGCCTGCTGTCCACCACCGAACGTTGAATTATTAGCCTCCTGTCTTATACCAGTTTCAGGCAAAGATGCTTGATTATCGTCAGGAGACTTCGGCTGATCCATAGTAAAAATTTCATAGCAATAAATAAAATGCTTTTTCACACCAAACCAAACTAGGGTTATTTAAAATTGGTCTGGTGTTGCCTAATTAAACTTAATAATTTATGGATTGTTTTTATTCCAATCATCTAAAGCAGCAATGACAAAACTGGCTGCGGGATGGCTGAGGGCTTGTTCTAGAGCCGCAGTACCACCAGCCCTCAACGCGCTGATTGTTTTCTGCATTAAAGTTGGGTTATTTTCGATGCGTTGCGTGGCTTCTGTTGCCAGTGCCATTTTTCCTGCCATTGTATTAGTAGGATAAGATTGGCTCAATTGCTCTAGCAATGCCTGAATTTCTGCTGCGGCTTCTGCAAGATTTTGCTTTTGTTCTGGTGCATAATTATATTGCTTACCTATCTGTTGGCTACCAGATTGAGCCGTATCAACAACGTTACCTACATCAGCATTAGTGAAGTCATATTTAGATTTATAATTTTCGTTATTATTCATAGACATTTGATTCCCACTTCCTTGTGCAGCTTGTTGTCCTTGACCAAATTGGCTGTTATTTGCACTTTGATTAATTCCCCCTTGATTTGGATTCATTGTACCTACCTCTTCTACTTGGATATTTGAATAAAAGCTAGGGCGTTGTAATGCCTGATTAACAAAATTTTCTAAACTACGAATTCTACTATCTTTTTCATCTAGTAGTAATTTAATATCTCGCTCCGGCAAGGCTTTTATCTCATTGTAAGTTTCAAAATATTCTGCACTCAGTTCAGACTTATCAGCCGTCCCTGCGGTTTTGGCACGAAGCAGAAACTTATCTTCACCCCGTTTCTCCATTGCCACAATTTCTAATTCGGCATCAGGGTGATTCTCTGCTAACTGCTTAAAAGAAATTGCGATCGCTCTGGGGTCAACATCTTGATTGTGGTAAAGGTCAAGGGTGTCGAAAATTGGTTGAATAAAATCACCGAACTCCCCATCTGCAAACACTTCTTTATTGTTATCTGGCTTGCGGAGGGGGTCAGGGTTTTCTTTTGTGGGCAGCCGCATATAAACGTATTCACAGCGCACGCCATCAAATTTGGTGTCAGTGGTAATGCCCCAATCTTGAATGTATGCCCCGGTGAGAGTAGCGCCTGTTAAATCAGTCTCATTAAGTTGTGTTTGGACTATTTTCGCCCTGGATAAATCTGCGTCTTGTAAATTAGCTTGACTCAAATCTGCACCA
Organism: Nostoc sp. FACHB-190; assembly: GCF_014696905.1. Classification (NCBI taxonomy): domain Bacteria; kingdom Bacillati; phylum Cyanobacteriota; class Cyanophyceae; order Nostocales; family Nostocaceae; genus Nostoc; species Nostoc sp. FACHB-190. The sequence goes on along the minus strand of NZ_JACJQW010000055.1, from coordinate 24,555 downwards.
ATAAAACTGGCATCTACCAAATTCGCCCCTTGAAAATTTACTCCCCGCAAATCCTCCCGGTCAAATTTCTTGTCTTGGCCCTGTCCTATCACTAACACTTGACGAATTTGTGCGCTTTGCAAGTAAGTTGTACCTGGACGCACGCGATCTAGTTTTTTAGTTTTGTTGAAACAGGTGCGAGTTAAATTAGCTTTTCTAAAATCTGTACTTTTTAGTGTGGCGGCTGTGAAATTACTATCAGTTAAGTTGGCATTGCGAAACTTTGTACCACCTGTAGCAGCAAAAGCGACAGCGATGTTCCGAATAAGAGCATATTTTTCATCTCCCTTCATTGCTTTCCAAGCAATGTAAGCACTAAATAAGGCGAAGGCTCCGGCGAAGGCTCCGGCGAAGGCTCCGGCGAAGGCTCCGGCGACGGCGAAGGCGAAGGCGAAGGCGAAGGCTCCGGCGAAGGCTCCGGCGAAGGCTCCGGCGAAGGCTCCGGCGACGGCGAAGGCGAAGGCGAAGGCGACGGCTCCGGCGAAGGCGACGGCTCCGGCGAAGGCGACGGCGAAGGCGAAGGCTCCGGCGACGGCGACGGCTCCGGCGAAGGCGACGGCTGAGTTGAATCCTTGGCGAAGGATGACTATAAAAACAACAATTACTGCTATTAAGGCAGCCCAGCCTAGAGCCTGATTGTTTTGACTTGAACTGTCAAATATAAAACCTATTAATGCTCCAGTAAAGACTGAGAAAAATCCTGAAACTCCAGATAGCACCCAAGAAACACAAACTAAAAAAACAGCCCACCGCTTTTGCAGTCCAGCAGTAGCATGGCTAAAGTTTGCACCCCGCAGATTCGCCCCTGTAAAATCTGCACTCCGAATATCTGCATAACTAAAATTTGCCCCTTCAAGGTTCTGACCTTTGAAGGAGCGCCCTCGAAGATTTTGACCGGAGAAGTCCTGGGGCATGGTTGGGTGGAGCATCCAATTTCGCTTTTTGGATACAGATATACCACGAACAATCCCGTAATTACAACGCTTTAAAGCGGTTATCTTTTTTTAACGCCATCATGGCAGCAAATTCCCGTCGCCGGGAATTTGAGAAGTGCTGATGTCTCATTAATGGGACATTTTGGATGTTCTTTAGGCTGATGTACCATTAATGAGACATTCTAGAAATACTCTCCTAACCAGTGGGAACTAAGCCCTACAGATTTTGAAGCGGAGTGGCTCACTACTTCCAACAATCATCACCAGAAAGAATTTTGCGATCGCCGGTTGGAGAAAATCTGGCGCACCATCCGTTCCTCACCCGCCAGCGATCTCCAGGTTTTTTACTTCAGCCCAGACTGTTCTTTAGTCTTAAGCCTGTCATGCTCAAAAGTAGCTGTGATTTTAGACCCATCAGAGTTGCTCCAAACAAAGGTTGCGGTTGTCGCAGAACGGCTAACCTCGACACCTCGGTACAAGATTGAACGCACCTCCGTTAAGGTCATTCCTGGTTTTAGTTGTTCGTACTCTGCACGACCGAAGCGACCGAGTTCAGCTTGGGCAGATTGTTCATGCTGCTGAGAATTAAAAGCAGTTTGAACAAAACCATACCCTAAACCTGAACCAAGCATTAGACCCAATGACAGCGCAATCCTCATCAGTGAGCGAACATGGCGATTTACTAGTTTTTGAGAAGTCATCAATAACTCCTAAATTCAATTTGTTTCATGACTTTGAGTTTAGGAATTGCCAAATCGAAATCAAATTAGGCGAGAATAGAGTAAAAATAGACTTAAATAGAAATAAATCGGCTATAGGTTTAATTAAGTGAATTACTCAGCCAAACTCTCAGAACCGGAATCCCAGTTCTTAAAGGAAATGGCAACGCAGTTCAATTTTGTCAGCGATACTTGGACTGTGTTTTTATATCGTTTTGATAACACCAAACGCCATCAATCAAATAATTCACTAGCAGAAGTAATACCTTGGAGCAAACAAAGCATTGTAAATAAAGAACAAAAACTCCAAGATGAGTTAAAGACAATTTGTCTAGTATTGGAGGAGAATGGCTGCCCAATTGAAAAATCAAACCGAGGGAGACAGCCTAAAGGTAAAAGTCCTTGGGAAAAGGCTTATGAATGGTTATGGAATACTAAATTTATTGAATGGCAGCAAAGTCAAAACGAACTTACCCAACCTGTAGACATCAATGCTTTAGTAAATCAAGTACGTAAAAAAGTCAGCGCAGACATCCAAAAACGATGCGGATGGATGCGTGTCTTGGACATGACTCACCCCATTGGGCTGAATGACATTTACACCGATGTCAACATTCTGGAGAAAATTACAGGACGCAGACGGTTAGAAATAGCTCAACTTTTGGAAAGCTGCAATCCCGAAGACTTTGAGCGATTTGGTCTGAATCAAGTGGTAGAAAAGCGAGTTCCAGGGCTGGCGGCGGTTGAGCAAAACTCGAAACTAATGATTTTAGGAAAGCCGGGGGCTGGCAAGACAACCTTTTTAAAACGAATAGCAATTCAATGCAAGTTGGGGCAATTTTTAGCGGGTTATGTTCCGATTTTCATAACGCTCAAAGACTTTGCTGAAGCACCCCAGCAACCAAATTTATTGCAGTATATCAATGACCAATTTATCGTTAATGGAATTTTAGACCAAGAGATAACTAGAACGCTGTTGGAGCAGGGTCGGGTAATTGTGCTGCTGGATGGTTTAGATGAAGTTAGGCAAGCAGACAATGACCGGGTTTTAAAAGAAATTCGCAACTTTTCTACTCAGTACGATGCCAATTATTTTGTGATCACCTGCCGGATTGCATCGAAGGAATATACTTTTGAGCAGTTTACTGAGGTTGAGGTTGCCGATTTTGATGATCAGCAGATTGCGGAGTTTGCTACTAAATGGTTTCAAGCTAAAGACCCAAAGAAAGCTGAACACTTTATTCAAAAACTCCAAGGAAACCAACGAATTAAAGAATTAGCAACGAATCCCTTGCTTTTGACATTGTTATGTTTATTATTTGGCGAATCTACAGATTTTCCTTCAAATCGTGCTGAACTTTACGAGGAAGGGGTAGAAGTATTGCTGAAAAAGTGGGATGGTACACGCAGCATTGAGCGTGAACAGGTTTATCAAAAACTCTCTCTCAAACGTAAAGAAGACCTCCTCAGCAAGATTGCTTTAGAAACCTTTGTGGATGGCAATTATTTTTTCAAAGAAAGAGTTGTCGAAAGATACATTAATGATTACATTCAAAATTTACCTGATGCCCAAACTGATACAGAAGCACTTTTACTTGATAGCAAAGGTGTACTGAAATCTATTGAGGCACAGCATGGATTACTTGTAGAACGAGCAAGAGGAATTTATTCATTTTCGCATCTTACTTTTCATGAGTTCTTCACTGCTAGAAATATCGATTCTCAGCAGACTTTTCAAAAGTTGGTTAGTCACATTACTGATAAGCGTTGGCGAGAAGTTTTCTTGCTAACTGTAGGGATGTTGAAAAATTCTGATGACTTGTTGTGGTTGATGAAACAGCACATTGATGCACTTTTAGGAACTGATGAAAAGTTGCAGGAGTTTCTCACTTGGGTTGATTTAAAATCCAGTTCTGTGGAAGCTTCCTATAAACCTGCTGCTATTCGAGCTTTTTACCTCGACCTCGACCTCGCCCTAGACCTCTCTCGAACCATCAACCTGTCCCTCTCCCTCGACCTCTCCCAAACCCTCGCCCACGCCCTCTCCCAAACCCTTGACCGAACCCTCGCCCGAACCCTCGCCCGAACCCTCGACCTCAACCTCGACCAAACCCTCGCCCGAACCCTCGACCTCGCCCGAACCCTCGCCCAAACCCTCGCCCTCGCCCTCGACCTCGAATTAAAGCGATCGCTACAACGACTCAAAGATCAACTGCCCAACCCAAAGGCTAATGATAAAAAATCATTTAAGTGGTGGCAAGAAAGTGGTCATGTTTGGGCTGAAAAACTCAGATCCGTGATGATTAAGCATCGCAACATTGGACATGACTGGCAATTCAACGACGACCAGAAACAACTGTTGCGGCAGTATTATGACGCTAATAAGTTGCTAGTGGATTGTCTTAATAGCGAATGTTATGTAAGCCGTTCTGTTCGGCAGGAAATTGAAAATACATTGCTGTTGCCGAGCAAGATAGGCATCTAGCTCATTCTTTGTTTTAAATCTGGAGTTCCATTGGCAGCCAATTCCCGATGTCGGGAATTTGAGTGGTAGTAAATTTAGGAAAGGTTCGCTGGATGGGGTTTCGAGGTGATTAGATGTAAAGACTGCGGTATGAAGCAATGGTTGATACCGCTTCTGCTTCGCGCAGTTATCAAACTTCCTGACTACATTAGTGGAATTCCGCTATACTGCTCTGCTCTTGAGATAAACCATTCCACAAATTTTGGGAAAGTCTCTGGATTAACTACGTCCGTAAGCTTGATTTGATAGAGAAGTCCAAATCTAGAGAAATAAATGCCCAAGCGTTTTAGCTCTATGACATCCTGCTCGAAATCTTGGGCAATTACAGAGAGAGTATAGTAGCCCATCAATTGACGAAAATCGCGGAGTTCTAAGCTGAGATTTTTAACAGTTTTAAAATCGACGAGCAAATCATCAATAATTAAATCCCCATCAGCACCTCCTACTATCATTGAAGCTGCTCCCCAGCTAGGATTTAGAAATATCTTCCCAGATGATTTAAAAATTTCAGGGTTTAATAGCTGAACTAAATTTCGTAAGTCTTGAACGTCTATCTCATTAGTCGCCTGCAAGTCTTCATAAACATAGCGGATTCGATACACAGCATCCAACTTCGCCAAGAATAGAGATGATATCAGTAACTCATCAGTAAACTGTCCATCTCTCAAAAATTGTTTATAATTTTGTTCCGCTTCCTCAAAGAGAATTTTGGCTTGTTCAAGCAAATCATATTGCTGATTTTTCTGGTAATAATTGAAGGCACTTGCAGCAACCCATCCTCTATCTTGTGCTTGCGGGTTTAGAGATTTTGTATAAAAGCGAAGCAAGTAGTCGTAGGCAGTTCCAACTAAGCGGGAACTGCCATCGCTAGGTGGTGATGCCAATATTTCTTGTCTTAAATTAAATCTTGGCTTGGGAAACTCTTCTTTAAATCGTTTACGCACATCTTCTATTTCAAGGAAGTCGGTTAGGCTCATAATACTATGTAGAAGTAATCATCAAATAAGGATTTATCAAGAGGTACTGAATATAGCCGTTGCAATAGTCAGAGTATTACTGGAACCTTCTTAGGTCTAAAATGGAATGTCATACTCATCTTCAAAATTAATCCGACGCATAGGTTGAATACACTCTGGCTCATCCTCATATATTCCTGCATATATTTCTGACCAATCAATCCGATTCTTTTCAAATTCTTCTTTAGATATCACTAAAGTTACAGGACGTGTAGCACTCAAGAATTTGCCTAAAAATGCCGAGCATTTAGGGCAATTTACTGCTTGTTTCGGGTCGCCTGAATCTAATCTGTCCCCTGGGCTATCTGTACAAATAATATGGATGCAAGCATCACAATTCTTACACAGTGCATACGGTGGGCCAAAGATACTGTAACTGCAAATCTCTAACCATCCACGTTTGACACGCTCTTGTATTTCAGCCAAATATGCTAATTCACCTTCCTGATTAAATGTCATAGCTACCACGCTTGATTCTAAATTTTATTTGAGATGGTATAGTTGTGTATATACAAGCTATACGGTCAATGAGAAAACAAGCCAACTTCAAACTACCCGAAGAGCTACTTGCAGCACTTCAAGACAGAGCAGCACAAGAACGCACTTCTGCCACAGATTTAGTAATTCAGGCATTAAAATCTTTCCTGGGTGAACCAACGGAAGAAGATTTAAGGATAGGAAGTAGTATATATGATATAGCAGATTGTGTAGAACAATTAAAAGATAGGGTAGATAAGCTGGAAGCCACTAAAAACTTCTACTTTATGTATAATTCGCCCTCATGCGAAGCAAATGATGTAGATATTCGTATAGATAGCGATAGCCTAATTCCCAATAGCTCAGAAGAAAATATTCTATTGCTCAATAGGGTTGAGGAACTCGAAAAGCAAAACGAAAACTTACGTGAAAGATTAGCCACGTTAGAAGCTTTAGTACAAGAATATAACTATCAAGCGTTGTCTCGCAGCACGACGAGAGAATTTCAGTAATGTTTGCGATCGCATCCCATGCAAGTGTGGAGCCACCTAAACCAAGATAATATTTAGGGCTACCACCATGTTAAAAATCCCGTGCTGGGACAAAATAGTTTTAGTTGTACATTAAAACCCATTGCTTGATAATTTGCTTCTTTTGTTGTGGCAGATATTGTGCTGCCGCCTTTAAAGCCGCAGCAGGTATGATTGACCTCAACTCTGCCAACATCTCTGGGGCTTCGCAAAGCTCCAAGCACTCAACCAAGTATGGTATATCAGCAAGCCAAGCATCAATGTCATTTTCTGTTGGTGAGTTATGGCTCATTGGTTTTTGATTCATGTCTGTTTGCTCTTGACCATCGACTGTTGACTGCTGATTTTGAATCTGACTGACCAATTCCTCCTGTATTTTGCAACTCTCTAGCATTTTGTCCAACTCATGCTTTTCGTGCTGCTTGGTGAACTTGTCGGTTAAACACTCATAGATTGCTATCCTTGATTTTTCATCAATCGCACTGACAGCTTTGTATGCGGTTCGAGCAACACCATCAACCTTAATTCTTCTTTGCTCCTCAGTCTTCATTCCCAAAAGGTTAAGCATGGGGATAATTAAATCTTGAATTGTTGTATCTCGAACTTTGTCCTTTGGTGGTTCAATCTTTAACAACCTCTGTAAATCTTTTCGTTCTCTGTATTCGTTGACTAATTGTTGAATATTGGGCGACTTACAGGTAAATTGTTCAGCGTCTACAACCCTTTCCAAAAACTTCAACTGGTTTAACGCCCAAATTTTGCCATAATCTCCAGGCAGTAAGTCTTTAGATGTCACATATCTTTTCTCGATTTTTCTAATTGTCTTGATGTTGTGATTCTCAAAAGCAATTTCAGGATTACGTAGCAGCCATTCTCTAGTAATGGCTTTAACTTTGTACTGTGGGCTATCGTCAATTACAAATTCGCGGATGAATTCGATGCCCCAAACTTCCCTGTTTTCTATTCCTGGTACAGTCTCTTTAACAAAGTAGGTTTTACTGCGCCTGAGATGGTTTTCTGGTGTGGGGTTTGCTTTAACTTGGTTGTCAGCGTCCAAGGTTGAATCAAAGGGAGTTGATTTGTAAAATTCCACAGCTTCACGACCCCTAATTTTCTCCTTGGCTTCTTTCATTTCATTCTTGGCTTGTTCATTGGGGTCGAGGAATATACATTCGACTTCGTGACCTTCAGTCTCTAAAGAATAGCTGAGACACTCCAATAAATTATCCTGCTCAAAGTTGTCTAAAACTCCTAGTTCTGCTGAGTATTCATCAAAAATAGGGTTGATTCTTGACATAGCATAGTCAAACAACCTTTTGATTTGCTCAAGACACATCGCCCTATTCAAACTTTGCAATTCACTTAATTCTCTGAAAAATTCGGTTGCTGAATATTGCTGTGGCCTATTCCTATCTTTAACTAGACTTTTAATAGGGCAGTAGACATAATGAGTCAGCTTATTATTTCTCAGCCTAGCTAGTATCTGTTTTTGCTGCTTGGTACTCAAAACACCACAAAAAAGCGTAAATTGAGCATCAAAGTAGTCTTCAAAACCTTCGGGTAACTGGATGCTAACGCCGCTTCCGATTGACGGAGTACCGATAACCAAACTGATATTATTCTTGGTTATATACTCGCCAGGATTGCTCAAAAATGCTTTGCCCTCTTCTGTGCCAGAGGTATTTTTACTAATTACAAAAACCTGATAGCCCTCTGTTTTTACGGTATCAACCAACTGCTGTGCGCTTCTTTCATCAGCAGTAATAGTAATTGCATTTTCGGCTAGACCTTCACCAAATATCCGAGAATCAGTTGTAACCAAAACTTTTTTACCCTGGCGCACAGCACCAAGAATCATCTTGATTAGTGGGCTAGGGTCATTAAGCAAAATTTTATTTTTACCGTTCTTACCTTTTTTTACACTAATAATAAACTTAAATTTCTTACGTCTAATTTGTCCACGATTTAGTACCTTAACTGATTTCTTACCTGTTATCTTCTCTATTAAATCAGCCGATAAATCCGTCATGTTGCCGTCTAGGAAAGTATTGCCGTAACTTGCTCTGACAGCCCTAAAAAACATTTCTATAATTTCACCATGCTTACTGCCTAGATTAGAACCCGTTACTAATGTTGCCAGAACAGATTCAATCTCATCAACCATTACAGCCTTGCCTGAAGAATGACCGTCAAAGTGTGGCAGAGAATGAACACATCCCGCAATATGGCTACTCGTATCTTTGGCCAACAGCTTACCGTCATCATCACTTTGAACGTGCAATATATCTATTCCATAACCTCTTGCTCTATCGATTGTTTGATGGAGCAATGAGTTGATATAGCCAAGAATGGTTGTGTAGATTCCTGTATTGCCGTTAAATGAGTTGTATACATTTTCAAGTTGTTTTATTAGCCTTAAAGCTTCACCAGTTTTATTAGTTCCTAGCGGAGATTTAATAACTAGATTTTTATTTTCAATATCCATCAACGTGTCAGGAAGAACTAAATCACCCTGGCAATTTAAAGTGATATCAGGTGTGTACTTATTTTTATCAATCCAATTCAACCACTCAGGGGATTTTCTAATCTTGGTAACATAACCCTTTGGTTCTTCCTGATTGCTAAAGCCTTGACCTACTAAAGCTTTATCTTGGTTGTTGATGTTGGAATTTTCATCTTCACATTTCTCTGTAGCTTCATTTACTGCCTGCTTCTGTTTTTCAACCAGCTTTAACTGCAAGTCAGCAATGCTAAAAAAATCCTGAGCAGAAATGTACTGAATTTTTGAATACTCAACACAATGGAGTTCATCAATGTCAGCATCGTTTTTGGTAAGCTGACCCCACCAGCCAAATTGAAAATCCCATCCTAAACCATTGAGTAATTCAGCAAGTTTCTTCCATCGGTTAACTACTCCGCGATTTTGCACGTCTCCCGCATCAGGGAAGATAACAAGTTTTTTATTGCCTCCAACTTGAGCTAATGCTTTATTGAGGTATGCTTCTAGCAACTTGGGACTACTGGCAAATTGTCCGCCAGATGCACCAATGGTAAGTAAGTCCAGTCGCTGGCTAGATAAAAAAGGCTTCGCTCCTGTGCCTTCTGCAAGTGCAATTCCTTTTGGCTTGGCGGTGGGATGAAATACGGCTAAAGGATTTTCTAAATCATCCCCTATGACCAAACGTAATATTTGGTGTGAGCTACCTGGAGTGTTTACCCATCGATATCTACCCTCATTCTCTCCGGGATTGTATAGCCGCAGTTGTAACCCTACAATATGCCCATCAAAATCTCGCACTGGGCATAAGTAACCATCACCCTTAACAATTAGCCTTTTACCATTTTCTGTAACACCTGGGAGGCGATTGTCAAACTGCCTTGGTAACGGCTGATATCTGATAACGGATTTAAAACCACATTTAGCAATTTCTTCAGGGGTAAAACTTTTTTGCTGTAAATAAGTAATTAGCCTTTCATCTTGTGAACAACTGTCTAAGATTTCCAAGTAAGACTGATGGCGATCGCCTACACTGAAAGACCTTTCTCGCTCCTGTTGTTTTTGCTGTTCGGCTATTGCTTTGGCTAGTGCTTCGCGTTGAGCTTTATTCTGTTGCCATTCTTGCTGCTGTTCCTCTGTCCATTCCCTGCTGTTATCGGGTTTGAATGACGCAGTGTGACCATTGCTTTGTTTGACACAAACAAACCCATGAACTTTTTCGCCCTTTCTGGCATCAACAAAGGTATGGCACAGGATAAAATCAGAATCATCTGTACTGTAGCGACAATCTGTGTCAGCTTTTCCGCAAACTGGGCAAGGATTATTTCTACTGAAGGGCTTAAATGTCATACTGCTGCCCCCCAGCCATTAGCAAAATCAATCCCGGCACGGGATTCGCTGTTTTTGGTGGGTAAAGCAGCGAACCTGATAAACCTGGCTAGAAACCCTTGCCTGACTGAATTTCGCAGTTTTGGCAGGTTTGAAAAACCTTCGTTGGTAATTGTTTGATTTAGCAATACTAAACCAAGTGTTGGCTGGCAGCAACCTTGAGAAATCGATAAAACCCTTGTGGAGAAAGTGTTATGTTTTGGCATGGCAGTTTTCCCTGAAACTGCCACTTGGCTTTACCATTACCTTAAAAACCGTTAAACTTGAGGTAACGAATATTGAGTGTCCGGCTATTCGCTTTGGTGATTGGAGGTTGTTACTAGATTCTCTGTACTCAGAAAAGCATTTAGTGGTCAACCTTGGCCTCTGACAAATCGAACAAAAATTAGTTCAGTGGTAAAGCTAAGTGGCATAAGTCATTTAGTCTAAAACATGATTAGAGAAGGTCTGAGTTTTGATTTAGTAGCAAGAATCTAAAACCGAATATTGAGTAGTCGGGTGCTTTTTCTAAAATTTTTTAATCCTAAGTTATGCAAAAATAACTTGGGATTTTTGGTTTTTAGAAAAATTTGATACTTCACAGAGTAGCTCTTATTTGAAGCAAAAGGAAGAGGTCGAGGAGAGGTCTGAATTAGTTCGTTAAGAACAGGTTAAGAAAATTTAGCTAAAGCATTGGCTTCCATCCTCCTTTGACACCTTTGTAAGGCATACCATCAACCCATTTAATTGATTCAACAAGACGTGGAGGTTTTGTTCCACGCTCGGCTTGGCACTGTTTTACTTGTAAATCGCTCATTTCTATCAATATTTTCTTGAGTCCTTCGAGTTTAGCTAATAGCCTTGTATTTGACTTAGCAGCTTGTGAACATACATTTATTGCTAGTTTAAAATAAACTTGCCTACCACTTATTTCGTTGTGCATTGTTCCGTTTGAAATATTAGGAAGAGACAAAAGTTTTGCCTCGTTAATATATGAACCTTTAGATGGTTCTAGCCATAAAAAATTTCTAAGTGTTTTTGCTCTATATTCTTTTTGTTTAAGAGTATCTTGATAACCTAAAATGTAATCTTGAAATTCTTCATTTGTATCTTGCATTACAATACCTAGAAAATAATTTGTAGGATTTTGAATCTTTGTATAAAGATTGTATTTCAGTAAAACTTCTTTGAGGTAAGGCCAACCTGTTTGAAGCAAGTTGAGAATGGCTTGATAGTAGTCAACTAAAAGTATGATACTTTCATAGTCAATTTGTCTAATCTGACCTTTATTCCAAGCTTCCCAGGTTGGGTCTTCTGATTCAGCCAATAGTCTAGCTTTTAAACTTTTACCTAACCATTGATTAAATCCGCGCATCTCAATCCACTTACAAAATATAGGATGATTATCTCTATGTTGTTCTAAAATTTTTTTAGAAATCCGAGATTTAGCCAATTTTAATAAATGGGTACTTGGTAGTGTACTCATAAAATTTTGAATTAGATTAGCTTGCTTTTTGGTAACTTTGAGGTTTAGACTAGACATAGTATTTTGGCGTTGCATAATGGCGGTATGAATCATACCGGAACTGGAACATCCCAGAATTTGAGATAGTGAAGTAGCAATCGAATCGAGTATTTCAGCATTTGTACTGATTTGGAATAACATAGCGTTTTTCGATGCAATCGAGCGAGGTAGTGGCGCAACCGGGTGTTTTCCCCCTCAACTCGTGTCATGTAAGTCTTGCTCACAATCTGGTCGCCTTCTGGAATAAAGCCTGGATAGACCAACCATCCATCCGTGACATAGAAATAGCACTGCCAAGTACCCACAATATCCCATAACGGTCGAAAAGTTTCGGCGCTATGGTCGCCCAAAACCCACGCTAAAATACCTTGTGTGAAGTGGTTTACTGCTGTCCAAAGCCAAATTTTGTTTTTTTGAGCCGACGAACGTTTCTAGTTCATCAAGTTCGCCAACTTCTGGAATTGTCTCTGGATCATAGGCATCAGGCAGCAGTTCTCCTACAAGTTTTACCCAAGTAATCAATGTCGTGTGATGCACACCTTTGACCCATTCGATGCCACAAAATCCCATGCCATTAACGTACATTTTCAGGCATTCCCGTTTCACTTCATCACTGTATCCTTGAGGTGGTTCGTACCGATCAATAAATTGGCGATCGCAATTACAGCAAATGTGATTCTGTTTACCTCTTTTCTTTCCGTTCTTACGGATATGGGACGACCCACAACGCGGACATTCCATCCAGTTTTACCTCAATTCATCCCGCCATTATGCAACGCCAGTATTTTTTAATTAAAATAATCTACCTCTGTTAAAACAGAGGTTTTTTAGTGCATATTTTTCCTGTAACTGATATTCTAAGCACTCGTTAACAGAAAAAAGTTTTATTTTTTGACAAATAATGTTCAAAAAAGGTTTAATCAATTACTGGATTTTCTTTGTATTTTATCCACTGTGGTCTACTTCTACGTAAAAATGTGACTAGTCTCATAGATTAAAAATTTCCCTTGCTGGAGATTACAATCGTTTATGCAATAAAGAACAAATGGATTGCGTAACAATTAGTTATATGGGCTAGTGGTAAAGGATATAGTCGCCAATGCGGATACCCTATGTGCGCGGTCGCACCTTCATGAAACTTCCTTTACTGATTTAATGCCTTGGCTACATCTTTGAACTAGCAACCATCTTTTAGCTTCGGGTTCCAGCGCAGGCATAATCCGGAAGTTTAATACATCTGCCCAAGTTTCTACACCATGACTACCAGCGAACTCTCTTTCAAGTTCCTTGAATTTCAACCAGTTGCGATCGCTGATGGCTGTGAAGACCGGAATAAATGTACTTAGTGGTATTAGCGTTGCTGCTTCACTCATCTTTGTAATCCTCAAATATACAAACTACTGGTAATAGGTCGTCTTCTGTTTCGATAATTTCGATCAGTCTCCTGCCTGTTTTTCTAGCAATTCGCTTGCAATAATCCTCAGATGCAGCCATTGACCAATCCCTAGTTTCTCTAACTGGGTCAAATTTACCTTTAGAACGTTTTATATTGTCATTCTCAGTCATGCTGGGTTATCTTGCTTTTCTAACCAAAGGGTGATCACTTATGTATCGGTTATGCTGACTTCTCCTCTTCCTTCTTAGAGTCTTCCAAAGAAAAATACTCTTGCAACACGTACTCTAGCCCTTGGCTATTGTCTACCTCCTTTTCAAGGCAAAACATTTTAAATCTTTTAAATAGTTCTTTTGGTATATGTCCCCGAAGTGCCACATAATCGGGGTCATCTTTTTTCGTACCTTTATTAATATTCCATTCTGGTCGCAGTGATTCTATTAGTTGTTTTTCTAGAGAGCTAAGAATACCAGCGTCGTCACATTTCAACCATGCTATTGATAGATGCTTATTTGAGCCGGACACCCGATTCAAAACTTGGTGCGCTGTCCATCTCTGCTGCAAATTGTTTGTTTTACCTACATAAAGAACGTAATCGCCATCTAGTACGAAGTAGATGGCTGGGCATCCAGGCAAATCTTTGCGACTGGCGAGGGAGAGCGATGGTAATTTTAACGGATTAATTATTTTTACATTCATGCTGCTCCCTTATCCTCAGTTTTGGCAGATGGTTCATTTTGTTTTAAAAAATCATCAATAAATTCAACAAGAATCTCGTTCATACTCTTTCTATGTAAAGCACAAGCCGATTTAAACCTTGCTCTCGTATCTTCTGGCAGGTAAATCGACAACTTAACATTTTTTTCCTCATCATTTGTAGACAATAGACTACTCCTTCTTTAGCTCTATACCTCTATAGCTTGACATTATTTCTAGTCATGCGCTATAGCGGTATGCCGCTAAAGAAGAAAGTAGATTTAACTTATTGCCGTTATAGCGGCATAGAGGTATTATTGCATAAGAAGCAATCAATCAACAACCAGCTAATAATTAGCGTCTTACGAGTACCCCAAAGAAAAGCACTGCAAGGGGTTTAGCGATTTGATGCTATATCGTGTTGCTTAATGTATCGATTATTAGCTAATTAACTACCAATTCATATTTATTGTTGTATGACCGATGAAACCAAGACGCTGTAAGCATTCCACCGATTTAGATTTATTTTTAGAATTTCCAGCCACCAAAACACATTTAGCTGACTTATTAGGTGTAGCGCGTTCCACCCTTGTGGCTTGGGAAAACATAGCATTCTGGCGGATTGAGTCATTCCGCAACGCCTACCCTAAAGCTCATGACGGAAGCATTGACAGAGAATCACCCTTAAGCCCTTACCAAGCCTGGGTTTTAAGCCGCGTAGGTCGCCTCATGGCTCAACTACGACGCTCTGAACGGGTCAAAGGCTACATTCTCAAAAATCCTAACGACTTCTCTAAATACCGCTATCAGCAAGCATTCCAGCAATTAAACATAAAAAAGGGAGCGTAAATCATGCCTAGAACCGCAAAGAAAACAACTACAGCAGCAACAGACAGCAACACAATCACAATTGCCGCCGCAGTTGACCAGCTTAAAACCACAGAACAAGCCCTCAGACTGGCACTCATAGACATTCGCCCGGATGATTTCGACAGTACAAAAACCTTATCTAGCCTCGATTTCGAGGCAGTTGCTAAAAAAATCGAAGCAACAAAACAACCACAATTGCCAGCACAGGCGGAAAATTTAGAAATCTCTGAAACGCCCACACTGCAAGCATTACAAACAGCCACAGAAAAACCACAAAATGCCCATATAGTACCCCACCCCCCACAGCAACAGATAACCAATCCTGCCCAGTCTTCAACGCCTAATACTGGCTTATCTCTGGTTGAGATGGTAGCCAAGCAAGCGACTGAGGAAATAGCGGCTGTAGATGGCATTTTACAAGTGAGAAACGCCCTTGTACTCAATAACTTGGCTGTAAGGGATGCCGAATTAGTAGAGAGCATAAATCAACGTTGCCAGGGTCAAAAGCAAGACTATCTGGGGACGATTAGAGACTTGGCCAGCTTGGGCAAACAGCCAGTAGGCATTACAAAAGATGAAATCAACTTACAGCAAGAAATTGACGCAATTATTGACGAATTGGGGAAGAACCTAGTCGCCTAACCAATTTCTTGCTGATACCTTTCGACTTCATCAACCGACTACTAGAAAGGCTTTTCAAGGTATTTCAGGAGCAATAACTATGCAATCACTATCAGAGCTAGTTGAACAATCCCAACAGTTACTAACTCAAATCAGAAAGCATCCACAGTTTAAAATTCTGCGCTTTGACTGCGATGTAACTGCTGGAGATGTGGCTCAGTTTTTCAACACTCTCCAATACTCAACTACTGACTTAGATTTATCCAGACTCGAAGGATTTAACGAATAAGCGATCGCCACAACAGCCACCGCATAGCGGTAATAGCAGATAACGCAAATATTAAAGCCCTCAGAGTTTGAGGGCTTTACGCATCAGGTATTAGGCAGATTCTTTAATGCTACCAACATGGAAGACGAATTAAATCAACAGATTGAACAAGCCAAAACTGATGAACAGGAATTAAATCAAATTATTAAAGCGCATGACTTAGATGCAGAATTAGCGCGTGAATTTTCAGAAATCAGCAAGGCATTTACACAACTGGAAATCAAATATCAAAGCTTACTGAATACTCGGAGATTTTTAAATGGGAGCCATTGAAGATAATTTACGTAAAAAAGCAGCCGATGAAGTAGCGCGAAAAATAGCCAAAGGCAAAGGTTCATCGACTAACGCTAGTACTGCTACTAATGCAACTATTCCAAATACGCAGGTTGATAATCATATCCCAGGATTACTATACCTTACACCACAAACAATGGTGGCAGGCATACCGTCTTTTCATCCTGAAAAATTCCACATTGCCGATCCGCTTAACCCACCTGAAACTATTCCACAAGCTACAGAACAACAACTTACCAAGGGTACTAAAGTTTATGAAGGCGCTGTCAGAGCTTTAAAACTCTACGGTTTGGCTTTCGATGTGACTAAAGAGAAGTTCAATGTAGTAGGCAAACACGCCAAAGCTTTTGATGCTGGTATCGTAGCAGCCACAGAGTTAGAGAAAGTACGCGGTCATTATCTTGATTATCAAAACCAACAAGAAATTACTACTCAAAAGTCAGTGACTCTTGATGTTAGTAAATTCAAAACAATTACAGATACAAGCACCGCAATTCACACCAAAGATGAACTGAGTCAAAAGCTAAAGCAGGCTGAATTAAAAGCACAGGAAACACGATTTAAAACACTTGAAACTCAGGATAAGTTAGCCAGTTTTAAAGAACAGTTGGGGAATTTGGTAGATTTAGAGGTAAGAAAATGATTCAGCTTTACTTTGGGTTAGGTGCAATATGCGGTGGGTTCGTGGCTTATTTGGTTGGTGATAGTAAATCACAAAAAGAGCTTAGAAAGGTTGCCAAAGTCGCCAAGAATGCCAGCGATAACCTTCACAGTGTAATCAACAAGTATGAATCTTCCAAAGCTCAAACAATTAAATTAAACCTTGAATTGTCAGCTTTAAAGGATGAGCTAAAAGAAGCCAGGAATACTATCAATAATCTTGGTCATGCCAAGATTGAGGGCGATGTGATGATTGCTCATCTAAACTCTAAATTAGATGAGTGTCAAATTAAGATTGAAAAGTTATCAAGACAAAACCAATTAGACGTAGATACCATTTCAAGGTTAGAAACCGAATTAGACCAATGGGAAACCACTTTTCACGCCAAAGTAGAAGAATCGGCTAACTACAAATTCCAATTAGCCAAACAGGGTGAACTAGAAAAAATTTATCATGAGCATGATTCAATCACCTCAGAGGCTATGCAGTTGTTTAGGCGGTTGCAAAATTGGGGTGAAAAAGTGAGTCATGGTCATGCCTCCAAAGCAGAAATAATCAAAAGTTTGGCTAGTGGTTACAATCAAAACCTAGATGAAGTCAGCAAGGCCATAGCCTCTGAACGTCAAACTTACCTTGAGCAAATTGAGTTACTCAATGAGCGCATAGCCCAACTACAAAGGGAACTACAAGGGGATTTATTAGAACCCGTTTATCGTGATTTTGGCTTCAACGAATCGGGACGAATAGCGAACGCGATTGTTCAATGGTTGTGGTTAAACAAACGAATTCCACTGAAGGTCATGGGTGTAGAGGAAAGCGACTTAACAGTGACTGCTGGTTATTCTTACAGTCGAACTATCTCAGTTGATGCTCTAGCCAAACTCGTCAATGATTGCTCTTCAGAAATAGCAAAAAGTCTGGGGATTCACTCGATTGAGTCTGCCAGAAAACTAGATATTACAGATTGCTTGGCAGTGGAGTTTAGACGTGAGCGTCCGCGATCGCTGAGGGAAGATGAAATTTACAGAATAATGGAACGGGCTGAGAATTTCACCCAAGTTGTGCGGAAGTATCACAACCACCAGTCTGGTGGTAAGCCAACACTGAGGCTAATGAGTGGGACTGGTGGAGGTAAAAGTCTCATCGCCAAAATTTTGATTGATGGTTATTGTCAGCATGAGGACGGTTGGGAAATTTGGCTCAGTGATCCGATGGATGGAAGTGATGAAGACTATTGGGAATTACCCAAAGTAGCAACAGATAAAAATAGTGCCAAACAAGCCTTTAAAATCTTTGCTAATGAATTTGACAGCCGCGCCGCCAAACAATCGCCATACGCCCAAATGAAAGTTTTAGGTGTGTTTGATGAATTTGACAAACAGCATCCAGATAGCGATAAACAACGAGTCAAGAAAATTTGGACTGCGATTCGTCACCAAAATATGAGGCTAATCCTCATGGGTCAGTCTTCAGAAGTTGGCAGTAATCATTGGACATGGGACGAGATGAAAAATTGTACCCTGTTGTTCATTGGGGATGCTATAGATACCGCCATTAAGCACTACAAAGATATTGGTTGGGACTTGAAAACAAAGAACTTGATTCAGAAAAATTACAAAGCTATTTATGAATGGATGGAGGCTAAGAATGAAAATCTTAGCCCTGATAAACGTTATCGTGTAACACTCTTAGTGTGTGGTCAAACTTGGCGATTCTTAGAGGTTCCTCCCGCGATTGTGGGGACGGTTCTCAATAATAAATCGTTTGTAGTTTCTCGCCATTGGGAGTCAGTATCCCAAGAAAGCATCATTTCTGTTACTCTAAAATGTCCCTACTGTGGCAGTGAAAACATCAAGAAAAATGGTCACTCTTCGGTTAAACAACGCTGGCAGTGCCGAGATTGTAGTAAGAATTGGCAGAAAAGTTAACAATAGTAAATAGAACAAATATTAAATTTTTAATTTGAGAAAAAATATGTTTCTAAGTAATAATAAATTCAGGTTTTATGCTATACCTTAATTTGTTATTTTCAAAATTTAATTTAGTCTTACTAAGGCATTAATAAAGAATATGAAGTCAAATGATAGCGAATACGAAATCAGCATTGTTTGGGATTCTGTTATCTCTAAAATTCGACTAGCTCCTGCTAGAGCATTTATAGGTAATGTATGCACATTGGTGAATTTCGATGGAACATCTGCATTAGTGCAGTGTAAATCAGATTGGTACAACAAAATACAACATGATTTACCAATAATCACAACTGCTTTTAACGATGTTTTCCGCAGACCTATTACTGTTTCTCTATGCCCTGAAAAACCTACAAATTTTTAAAATCACTGCTAAACATGACTCCTATCGATAGGAATAGAAGAAATGGTAGCAAGCAGATTATCACGATAAGGAAAGCTAAGGGCAGGGACGAATCCTGCCCTTTCGATTTTTGTACATTAACTTTGTACTCTATCTTGACAGTGGACAAAGTTTAATTTAAACTAGTAGTGTACAAAGTTATGAATACAAAGTTATGAGCCGTTACGCCAAGTTTACCGAGAGAAACATCCGTACTGCTTGGGTTAAGGTTTGGGCAGAGCAATTTTTAGAAGGGCTTGAAGCTGCATCTAAAAAAGGCAAGGAAGCCATAGAAGTTTATTGCAATGATAAGAAAGCGGAGTACGAAGCTAAATGCAAAGAGCTTTCCAAAAATAAAGACTCTGATACTGCTTGGAAAAATTCAGCCGCTACAAATATGAGTCAAATTCGCAAGGCGATAAAAGCTTGGCAGGAAACTAAAAAACTAACGGCTTCTAATTCTTATCAGCAGCAAACTAAAGATGGGCTGATTCAACAGCATCTAGCCCTCTCAATAATGAATTATCCTTCTGATTTCCACAGGGAACGGATGGAACCTACAAATGAAAAAAAAGCAGAGCAGAGAAGTAACTTAGAGCCTATCAACTGTGTAGACGAATATCTACAGAAAATTGATGAGTTATTGGAATCTGAAGACAACAGGGAGTTAACCGTCGGATTGATTGCAGCGACTGGACGTAGACCATCTGAAATTTGGGTAACTGCTCAATTTCTACAGA
Organism: Nostoc sp. FACHB-190; assembly: GCF_014696905.1. NCBI lineage: Bacteria > Bacillati > Cyanobacteriota > Cyanophyceae > Nostocales > Nostocaceae > Nostoc > Nostoc sp. FACHB-190. The sequence goes on along the minus strand of NZ_JACJQW010000055.1, from coordinate 4,970 downwards.
CTGGGCAGTTTGAAGTTGAGTTTACAGGGCAGATTAAAAATAAAGGTGAAGAACGGGAAGCTTATAAAACTTACACACTCGTAGAGTCGTACAAAGTTGTAGATGCGCTGGCTAAATTGCGTAGAATGCCAGAAATTAAGCAACTTAAAAAAATGACTTTGGCAGAAGTTGACAGTGGATTCAATAATAAAATGAATGCTAAGGTGAGAGAACACTTCTCATCATTGCTCAATCCACCAATGGGTGAGAGTGAACTGTCAGCTAAGAATTTACGTGCTAGTTATGCGGCGATAACGATTTATTTATTCTGTCCTTGGAAGCAATCAACCAATCAATTTATTACTGAAAGATTAGGTCACGTTTCTGATGCCACTGCAACCAACTACGAAGACTATCAAGTTTGTGATAAAGATGGAAAGCCATTGACTAGGGGTGCATGGGTTGAGCGAATCAATGAGGAAATGATTGTTTCCAAAGAAAGTAAAATTGTTAACTGTCGTTTCAGGATAACGGAAGCTTCACAAGAATGTCTCGATGACACTGATTTTCTGCCCTACGCTGACAGAACAAACAGAATGCAAGAGCTAATTAGATTAGCCAAAATTGGTAAAGCTTTTGAGAATGGTGAAATCGTAAATCAAATTGTAGTCACACAAAACACAAAAATTGAACCAAGAGAAAATAATTTAGAAGTTAGCGAAATTTCAGCAACAGAAACTAAAAAGCCTTTAAAAGTTAAAGATTTGTCAGAAGTTAGCAACGCTGAATTATTTGGTTCTAAAGCTCCCAATACTGGATTAGAGAAGATTAGAAGGGCAGTTCAAGCAATCAAAGCTTTCAACGAAGTGCAGCCAGAACATAAAAGTAGGTGGGCAATCAATACCAAAGTATTGAAGGATTTAACAAAGTCTAGAACTGTAGTAGTTGAGAATTATTTAAAGTCTGATGAGGGTCGAGTTAATGTCACAGATTACAATCTAGAGCATGGTTTTAGCTACCAGCATAATCGAGGTAATGGGAACATCTCAGATTTTGTAAAACTTGTGTAACTTAAAAAGCTTGGCGAGATTAGACGACTTTTAAAAGAGCTTCTCTACATACCTGTCTAAGTCAGTACGCTTAATTCGCCAACCTTTACCAATAACTTTGGCTTTTAATTCACCAGATGCGATCGCATCCCTAAGAAGTTCTCTAGACAATCCCGTTAATGTTTGAGCTTCTGGCAAGGTTAGCAATAATTTGTCAGCTATGAGTACTACTGGCTGAGTATCAGCCCTACCTAGCAATGATTCGATAATTCCATAAAGTTTTTCAATTACGCCAATCTCGCCAGAATATTAGCATGGAATTGGCGATATTTGTCGAAAATATTATATTGAAAACAGTAATTAAAAAATAAATAAAGTTATTCTACGCTTTCATCTGCTGGTTTAATTAAACCTTTAGCTTCAATATCTTCAATACTTGCACCTTGTATTATCTTTCCATTACTAGAGGATAAATAAGGTACTCCATTAATATCTATATTTACAGAATTAGCACTTAACATACCTTCTTTAACCATATAAGCTAATCTTTCTGTTATATTGACAGACTTTTCAATATTTTCTAACTCAATCTTTTTAATCTCAGCTTGTAATTTTCTAATTTCTAACTCTTGCTTTTGTAGATTGAATGCTCTAATTTTTTGAGCTTCTTCACTATCTGGTAATACTTCTTTTTGTCTTTGAATAGAATCTGCTTCAGCATTAGCTTTACGGGCTTCTGCCTGAGTTTTGTCATTATTAGCAATTGATTTATCTAAATATTCAGCTTCTAAAGCATCACGTCCTTTTTCTAAAAGCCTTTTTAATTCTGTTTTTGCGGTTTCACTCCCAATAAAAGCTCTAAATCTTAACCATATACTACCAGTACCAGCACTTTCTATTTCTACATGAACACCTGAAATAGATTCTAAAATCTCTGTGAAACTCCATAAAAATTTATTTATTTTTGAGGCAGGATATTTATTTCCTGAGAATTTAATATTAATAACCCATTGATATAAATATTTCTGATATTCAAGGTTATGTATCCAAGATAAGTTATTATTTTTAATTTCATTACTTGGTGTTTTATGCTCAAAATTCTCAGAAAATAACCTACTATTAAATACATTATCTTTTATTATATTTATATTTTTAATTATCTCAATTTCTCTAGCTAGAAGAATAGCGAGGCTATTATTTTTTGAGGATAAATATCTTTGTCTAGATGGTGAAACGTAATTGTTTTTTCTTGTTATATCCCTTGCACTTTTTATGCCCCGACGTGAAGAATTAGTTAAATATTCCTCAATTTTTGTAATCCTTAATAATATCTCGGAAATTTTTCTTTTAAATACTAATAAATATTTAAATACAATCGTTTCATCTTGCAATGACTCTACTTCAGATTTTACAAAATCAAATAAATCAGACAATTTGTTGTCAACTGTTAATTTAATTTCAACGTTTTTTACTTTGCCTTTTTTGTCTAAAACTACAGTTTTCTTTTCAATCGTATCAAGAATATTCTTAAAAGAAGCCACATCATTTATTTGTAAATTTAAATTGGATAACCAATTTATTATATTTTTATAAATATTTTTATAATCAAGTTCAGTATCTAAAGTAGGCATAATTTACCTCTAGAAAAGCTAGGAATTTCTATAAATACAAGCGAAATTAAAAGTATTCCAGATTTTTAGAATAACAGAGCATCACTGGAATACGTCTACTTGTACCAAGCTTTCTAAATCAGCCCAACCCGTTCAAATTCCCCAACGACCCCAAATCATCCCAAGAATCCCAAAAATCCGAATTAGCCTTGATATTGCCCTGTAAGCCAGCTTATAGGCCCGGATTTCTCACAAGCAGTAAAAAATCAATTTACATAACCTGATGTGAGGCTCTTTTCTGATACATCATCAATCAAAATTTAGGCGCAGAGATAAATTAAGTATAAAACCGCAGTTAATAAGTAAAAACAATTACTATTTTTTATTAGTAGTAAAATTAAAATGCTCTGTTCATAAAATGCCCACATTCCAAAACAAGACTTGAATCAACCCAAGCCAAAATTATCATTGATTAGAACTAAGTAAAAGGCAATCTAACTTTAATTTAAGCAGTATTAGAAAGCATTTTTAAGCGTCTATGAGCAGTAGCAAAAATATGTTTGTATGGGTAAGAACTAGTAATCGCAATTAAAATGCGCCGTGTACTTACAGTAATCAAAGCTCCTAACTTCAATAATTTAGTACGAATAGTCCCAACAGTAGCATTTTGTAATTCTGTGATTTGAATCATAAAATGGTTCAAAGCATATTAACTACCAACGCACAGCCGTTTTTCAGCCCCCCCCCTTGTACTGCGCTCCCTCTCCGTTCAGTGCCGATACCCGCCCAATCGTTTCACCTTCTCAACCTCTGTATCCTTAAGGTTGTATCTCCTCTTATACGCCGGCCCTGTCTCTTCCCTCCCTATAAAAGATTTAACTACTCCGACACCCATCAAGTAATGCTGTAAATGATCCCGCTTATTTCGACCACTGTGCTTTATTTGATCAGTCTCATCCGTAAAGACTGCAATGTCATTCTCCCCTTCTACCGTTTCGAGATAATATTTGATCACATCTGTCCCATACTTGTACTCGTCTCTTAAATCTCCGTTTACCGTGAAACTATGGCAAACTGCTTTGTGCTTACCGCCATCGTCATCAAACGGCAACTCTATTTTATATCTCATCCCCTCCTTTCCCCATGAATCATCGTATCGGTTTTTAATACGTTTTAACGCCTTTTCTTTCGTTATTAATTGCCTCTGTATACTATAAGTCTTTTTCCACACTGAGGCGTTATACACTGGTGGAATCTCACCTTTTTTCTTTCCGTCGTCCATCTTACCCTCTACCTCGTCTCTGTTTCTCCCTCCTAGCTCGGCTGACTTTGGCTTATTCTTATACTCCCATACCTTTGAATTCAACTGCTTCTTAACCACTTGCTTTGCAGCTTCTTGTTCTTCTCCCGGCTCACGAATGCTCAACTTCATTTGCAGACGTGGGGTTTGTGGGGCAGGTATTTCGTCTGGTCTAAGTATTGACATTCTCGCCAACATTGGATTTGCTTTCTCTAAACTGGTGTCTGCAAGCGGTACCTGTTCAACCTGATTATCGGTTGAGTGAATTCTTTCGACAACATTTTTGGCAATATGATCAGCCTCGACCTCATATTTATCCCCAGGCTCACCAATTGTCAGCTTAGGTTGCAATAGTATGCGTTGTTCAGATGGCTGTTCTAGAGTATTACTGTAAACATCTTGTTGATAATTAGGGTCAATTTTTAACTGTAGTCTTGGAGAAAATGGCTCTGTTTGTACTTGGTTTGGTGCAAAAACAGGGATGTCACGATATTTGGGCACTGGAGGTCTTTTTTGTGGTTGAGTATCTAGATTTTCTGCCTGAACAATATCTTGCGCTGGGGAATCTTCCACTTTAAAGGGTCGAGGTGCAAACTGATTGGTTGTAGAAGAATCAGATGCAGATTTATTAGATGGCCTATTTTGCTTGAAGTACATAAAAATCTGTTAGCCAAATCTTATATGTAGAAGATAAAGCAAAAAACCATTCAATTAATACTAGATGAAAGTCGGTTGCATTCTGAATAATTCCGAAAATGAGGACTAGCACCAAAAATCACGCATTTTTTCAAAATCCCCATTAGCGATTGGTGGGAATCCTGTGCGGACGAGAGATCGCATTGAGAGGTAAATAAAGCCGTAATAAAATGCAGTAAATATTTGCAGTAGTTTGTTGGTACTAAAAAACCCAGATGTTGACCTGGGTTGAAAGAGGCAGAGAAATTTACGATGCTTCTAAAGCTTACTTGAGTCGGGATTGCTTTTTAGATTTGAGCTTTCCATTCTCAAAAGTAGCGGAGATTTTTGAGCCGT
>NZ_JACJQW010000054.1:0-34281 GCF_014696905.1 Nostoc sp. FACHB-190 | reverse complement strand
AGAATTGACCATGCACAGGTCACTTTAATTCAGCAACAATCCCAACAGCCACAACCAAAGCTACCTGAACCCAAGTTCGTTGAACTGCCACAACCAAAGTTTATAGAGTTGCCTAGTTCCTCACAGTCTGAACCGACTCTAGCCCCAAATCAAGCACCAAACATTAAATCAGTGTTGAACCTGCCACTACACCACCGAGCGATCGCAATTATCGACGCACTAACCAACAGTGGTTTTGATATCGCCAAGTGCATTCGTGACCAAATCACCGTGATTGCTGGTAATCAGCGAGGTGGTAAGGGTACGCTGATGGCGATTCTAGCCATCCTCAGTAAAGCACTGGAGCCAAATACTAAGATTCATTACTATACAGCAGGTGACGATATATACCCGTTTTACTGCCACCACTTAGTATGTAGACTGAGTTATCCCCACATGGAGGGTGCAAAGGCTGATGCTCTTGTGGCAAGCGATTTGTACCAATATCTGAGGGAAATGGACAACGCCAACCAGAATAGTTACACAGATATTATTCTGGTGATTGATGAAGCGGTGGCTTTGTCTGACTATCTCAGCGATGAACAGAAGCAATGGATTATTCGCTTTCTGTTCACTCGCGCCAGCAAGAAGGGCGCACAAATTTTCGTGGTGTTGCATGGTAAGAATTTGACTTCTTGGGTAGGGACGAAAAACACCGCAGGTTTTGGCGATACTTTCAAAAGTGGGGCTACTTTTATTGGCTGTGAGGCGACAAGTAAAAAGCTGTCTCCCCTCAAGTCAATCTCTCTGGCAACTGGGCGTTACTTCCTGGCTGACCCTGACAGTTTTGATAAGGCGATCGCGCTCGGTGAAATTGGCACGATTCCAGACTGGTTAAAAACTGAGGTTAATCCTCATTCTGGACAACCAGATCCGGCGCGGACACTGCTTGTTTATTTTCCAGAGTTGAGAAGTGATTCCCCGGCTTTGGCTGATTCTGTATCACCAAGCTCTGAGTCGCCGGATGAGTTTTTGAATCAGGCGAGAGCGTGGATAAATGACAATTGGGTGATACCAGATGCACCACCCCCAACTCTGCACCCAAACCCCAGCGATACCGACCGATACCAGCCGACTAATAAGGCTTCTGAGCTTTTGGAATCGTCAGGAATCGATACTGGAAACGATACCGGAATCGGTGATACCATCCCAGAAACGGGCGATTTTCAGACTCTTGCTGATGATACTGGAATCGATACCGACCGTCGCTATACTCCCGCAGAATTGACTATTGAACAACTGACTGGCATCGTCAAGCAGATGGTTGATAAGAAGATGTCACAGACTCAAATTATTCAATCCCTCTGGGGAGTGGAGAAAAATGGCAAGGGCTGGAAGCAGGCTTATAACGAATATAAGGAATTGTTTCCATGAGCCATGTCGAACAGTTAAGGAACAATCAGCCCTTGGTGCATTGTCAGGGGCTTTTATGTTTACCGTTCTCCACCAGTTACAGATGATGATACGATTGTTCAACTTGACAATCAGCAGTAAATTTAAGGAACTTGAAGCGATAACGAAAAACTCTAATCCGTTGCAATTTGGGTAGACAAAGCCAGGAGAAAGATGTATGCAAGTAAGACAAGAAATTTTTGATACCTATTGGCGATTTGCTGCTCTGCGCCAAGAAGTATTTTTTAACAGAATTAATAATATATCAGCACCTTGGACAAGCGACCCTATTATCAATACTTATAAATTTTGTAATGCGTATCGAGCCAGTGATCGCGTATCCCAATATCTTATAAAAAATATAATTTACGATGAAAATAGAAGTAAGAATGAGGAAGAAGTTCTCTTTAGAATTTTATTATTTAAGATTTTCAATAAAATAGAAACGTGGGAATTACTTGAAAATAAACTATGCGAATATATTAGTTTATCTAATTTCAATTTTGATATTTATTCAAATATATTGCAAGAAGCAATGGATACTGGATATGTTATTTATACCAGTGCCTATATGTCTTGTGCTACTAAAGAGTTTGGTTATGATAAAAAACACCAAAATCATTTGGCATTAATTTCGCAAATGGTTGTTAAAGATAATGTAGTCACACGCATAATCAGAGCTAAAAGTCTTGAAGAAGTTTTTTATATCATTCAAGAATATCCATTACTAGGTAAGTTTATGGCTTACCAACTAGCAACGGACATTAACTATAGTGAAATTATAGACTTTGATGAAAACAGTTTTACTATAGCAGGCCCAGGAGCTGAACGTGGCATAAGCAAGTGTTTCATTAATACGGATGGAAAAAGCAATACAGATATTATCCATTGGATGACTGAAAATCAAGAGCAGGAGTTTCAGCGTTTGGGATTAAATTTTAAATCACTTTGGGGTCGTCCATTACAAGCAATAGACTGTCAGAATCTATTTTGTGAGACTGATAAATACTGCCGAGCGGCATTTCCTGAATTAAAGAGTAATCGTAAAAAAATAAAATCTAAATTTTCTCCAACTCCTCAGTTAATTGATTATTTTTATCCACCGAAATGGCATATTAACGATAAAGTAAAAGAGACTTTATCGTCAAGCTTGCTAAAAATAAAACTTATTAAACAGCCATCTATTGATTTAGAAATTATTCAAGAACGAAATAAAAAATCAAGTAGTGAGCAACGGAAATATAGTAATTGTCAGCAGTTGGTTATAGAGGATACAATAATTGATAATTTACTGTCTCCTGTAATTATAAACAATTCTCATACACAAGAAGATTTGCCTGAATTACAAGAAAAATTGGAGCATAAATCGCAATATAATAAAAATACAAAGGTTAAAAGAAGAAAAAATTTACAAAATTCAGAGTCAGTAAATTCTCATCAGTTGTGCTTATTTCCATAAAATTATCTATTTAAAAAATAAGGAAAAGTCTGGGTTATAAAGTATAGTGGCATGAAAAAGTTTGCCGTTATCAATGATAATTATCGCTACTTATTAGTACGTGAATGGGATATAAATAAACCACAAATTACTTTTGTGATGCTTAACCCAAGCACAGCTGATGCTGAACAAGATGATCCCACACTCCGTAAATGTATTAATTTTGCTCAATCTTGGGGTTATGGTTCTCTTGAAGTGGTTAATCTATTTGCTTACCGTGCTACCAAACCTCGTCATCTCCGCCAAGTAGCTGATCCTGTGGGTTCAGAAAATGACTACTATCTTCAGTTAGCTACAAAACGTGCCGCCTTAATTATTGTGGCATGGGGGGTGAATGGCAGTTTTCAGAATCGGAACCAAGAAGTCCTAAGTCTGATTTCTGGTCAACAACTTCTCTACTGTCTAGGTGTAACAAAACATGGGCATCCACGCCACCCGCTATACATTAAAAATAATACTCAATTAATTATTTTTTAGTGCCGTCCCTACTTTCATCGCTAAATTTGTGATTTTAATTACGATCTATTTTTATCTAAAAAAATAAAAAATATAGCCACTTTTGCACACCATAATAGTAGCTTCAACAACTTTTGTTGAAGCTACTATTACTTACAAAAAGGCGTAATTCTCTGATTAACTCTGGCAACTCTACAGAAGGCATTGCTTGAGTTTTTTTATATAACTAAGTGCATCTGCTTTTGAAATCTATTTCTTAATCATAATTTGAGGAGTTGGATATGAATTTCTCTGAGTATCAAATACAAGCAATGACTACAGACCAAATTCCTGTTGTAGAAGGTACTGAACTAATTGTTCCGCTCCTGGGCTTAGTAGGCGAAGTCGGCTCTTTGATGACTGAGTATAAAAAGCATTTACGGGACGGTGATGCACATAAACTTTTTAATGAGACAGTTGCCGAAGAATTGGGTGATATGCTTTGGTATCTTGCCAACTTCGCCAGCAAGTTTAACCTTGATTTAGAAGAAATTGCGGAAAAGAATCTGAGAAAGTGTCATGACCGTTGGGGATGGAGAAAGTCAGTACAGATAGATAGTAAAGCTACAGCCTACATATTCGACAATGACTTTCCCGAACACGAAAGTTTACCACGACGGTTTGAAGTAGAGATTACTGAGTTAAGGAAAGATAACTCAGTAAAGATGAAGGCCTTTATCGACAAACAACAGATTGGAAGCGACCTCACCGATAACTCTTACTCCAGTGATGGCTACCGCTTTCATGATGTCTTCCATATGTCCTATGCCGCAGTTTTGGGGTGGTCGCCAGTCATGCGTAGTATTCTTAAACGTAAGCGCAAAAGCAATCCCCTTGTTGACGAGGTTGAAGATGGCGGTCGTGCAATAGCTGTTGAAGAAGGCATATCAGCACTCGTATTCACCTATGCCAAAGATCACGGTTTTTTAGAAGGCGTTTCAGCAATAGATTACCAGCTCCTGAAAACTATCAAAAATATGACATCGCATTTAGAAGCTGCTCAGTGTTCGCTGGGTGATTGGGAGAAAGCAATTATGATGGGCTATGAGGTCTGGCGGCAGGTAGATAAATGTCGGGGAGGAACGGTAGTTGTTGACCTTGATGCACGCTCAATAACTTATCAAACAGAAAAAAGTAACGAAACCTGACGCTATGGCAACTCTTGGTGAAGGTTCCCGGCGTACACCCTGCATCTCAAAAACTACTTAAAACTAAGTTGATATGTTGGTTGCAATAATTTATTACCACTGGTAAGATATTCTTACTGCTAGTAATGAAGTAGTGCCTAATGAACCATCAGCAGATTATGGACTCTGTAATTAGCGTTCTCTCGGAAATTCAACAACAAAGTGGAAGAAGTTCTTTTGGCATTTCTGAATCTACAGTGCCGTTTGAAGGTCTTGAAGGATTTGACAGTATTAATGCTGTTGAAGCGACATTGTTGCTTGAGTCGCGTTTGGGCTGTGGGGAGTTGGGCTTTAATCCTTTCTTATCTGGGTGCAGAGAACAGCCTAGCTCTGTCGCAGAAATAGTAGATGGTATCTGCCACAAGTTAGGAATCGAAGGAGAACGTGCAAATGAGTGACCTGGAGTTAAGAAGAGAAGCTATTGCGTCAAAACTCAAAGCAGCAAGGGAGATGGCGGGTCTATCGCAAGGTCAAGTAGCAAAATTACTTGGTATCCATAGACCAACAATTACAGAAATGGAAGCAGGAAGAAGGAAAGTTGCTGCGGAGGAATTAGTTGAGTTTGCTCGTATCTACGGGGTGAGCGTTTCTTGGTTAGCTTGCTCAGAAACAGATGAAATCAACCCTAAACAGGCTTATATCGAATTAGCTGCCCGTGAACTTTCTAAGTTAGGGAGCGAAGATTTAAATCGCGTTATTGATTTGCTGAAAGCCTTGCAACAACCAGGAGACGCTAATAAATGAAAACTGAATATCGAGCAATGGCCTCACGTAAAAAACAACTTTTTCTCGACGGAATGACGAAGGCGCTTAGAATGCGCCAGTCAATGGGTATCCCCTTAGATGCTCCAATCTGCATCTATGACTTAGCGCAAAGATTGGGATTAGATGTTTGGTTCAAGGCTCTTCCTAGATTTGAAGGAATATATTATAAACCAACATCTACCATTGTCATTTCCTCCCTGCGTCCTACCGGCCGTCAGAGGCATACTTGCGCTCATGAAGTGGGTCATCATGTTTATGGTCACAGTATTAAAGTTGATGAGTGCTTAAGCGACAATGCCTCGGTTCCTCGCTTTATTCCAGAGGAATTTCTGGTTGATTGCTTTGGAGATTTTTTGTTGATGCCTAAGCTTGCTGTTAGTAAAGCTTTTTATTTACGGGGTATTAATATTCAGTTGTGTCAGCCAGAAGATATTTATGCCGTATCTTGTCAGTTTGGTGTAGGTTATTCAAGTTTAATAACGCACATGGAGACTAACCTTAAACTCCTTACCAGTAATAAAGCTAAAGAGTTATCTAAAATTCCCCCCAAAAAGATACGAACTTCTATCGTTGGTCATGAAATTAAAAGAAATCTTTTTGTAATAGATTCCCAATGGCTTGGTCGTCCTATTGACATTGAAATTGGTGATTGTATACTCGTTCCCGATAACTTTCTTATTGAAGGAGAACTTTTAGAATTTTCAGAAAATCTAGCGCGTAGAAAGTTATATTATGCCGTCCGTCCTGGCTCTGGTCATGTATCTTGTGCTGACGCGAACTGGAAATCAATCATTCGAGTTTCCAAATACCAATATGCAGGTCGAGCTATGTATCGTTATTTAGAGGATTCTGACCATGAGTAAAGGTTTGGTAGTAGTTCAAGAAACAAATATATCTGTTGCTTGGGCTAAAGCTTTTATCAATCTGATGAAAAGTGGTGTAAACGAAATTATTCCCCTCGTGGTAGATATTACTAATTTAGCTGATGTCGATGCGACCATAGAAATTCCTGAAATTAGACAATCCCTAGATTTAGCATTGAGTCAAAATGATAAACTGTCTTGCCAAACTGTAGCTAGCACAATTTTTCCAATTTCCCTGTGGAATCGCAACCTAAGTAAAGATGAATCCTTCAAACAATTGATGGAACGTTATAAAAAAATCCTGCCAACTCTCAAAACACAAGATCAGCGTAATCGTAACGGTTTGTATTTTGAACGTTTAGTTGCGTTTAATATCCAGAATGGTTCTACTTCTGAAATCAATCAGATTGAACATATAATCAAAATATGGCATAGTGGAAATCACCGACGTTCTGCGCTACAACTTTCCATATTTGACCCTGCAAAAGACCATAGTAATCAAAGGCAACGCGGTTTTCCTTGCTTACAACAAATAGCATTGTCTTTTGATGATAACTCTCACTTAAATATGACAGCATTGTATGCAAATCAATATTTTTTTGAGAAGGCATATGGAAATTATATTGGATTGTATAATTTAGGTCAATTTTTGGCTTACCAGCTTGATTTAAAATTTAACCAATTAACTTGTATAGCAAGCGTTGCACAGTTAGGTAAAATCAGCAAAAAAAACTTGCAACAATTAGAAGTAGATGTAAAAAGGATAATGGAGCTACATGATGCTGACGAGAGCAGTTTAGCTCTAAATAACTAATATTTCTAACGCAAAATAAAACTCAAAATTTGCCAACAATTAGCTAAAATAAGTTACTTGATTGGATTTGATTTTTTTGTATATGTTAATCAAAAATGCAAATATTCATTACTTAATTGTAAGGGATACTGAAGTTACACAAGGTTAACCCATACTGCATTGGAAAATTCTGTTTTATACTTTTATGTCTACAAAAAGAACCAACCTCAGTGATTTCCTTACTTTCAAATACCTTTATGGTAAATACTTTTCTGGGCAGCCTCTTAATAGGAAGTACAAGCGATGCTGGGACTGACTTTAGAGGAAACAAAGTTTTATCAGTAAGCAAAAGCTGAGGGACGAGAAGAAATATTAAAAACGGCTGTGCCTCTGTTACTAAAAAACAGGGATAAGTGTAGAACAGATTGCTCAAGAACTCAATGTTAATGTAGAAACTGTGCGACTTGCTGCACAGCAGAGCGCGTAACAGAGGGTCATCCAAAACAGTCAACCGTTTTGGTGTAGCCGGAGTTTCTTAAGGCAGGCGAATATGCACACTGTAATTACACCTGAAAGAATTGAGTTGCCACCTGGCACAGTTGTCAGAATGTTGGGTTCTTGGCAAGATTATCAACTACTGAGTCAGCAACTAGGAGATCGCGCCTTCCCTCGGCTCAAGTATCGACATGGAGAGATTTGGCTGATGGCACCGCTACCAGAACATGGAAGAGATGCAAGCTTGCTAGCAGATATTGCTAAAGTTTTGCTGGATCATTTAGAGCAAAGATATGACTCATTTACACCCATCACCATGACCTTGCCTCAAGTTAGCGGCATTGAGCCTGACTTTTGCTTTTACATTGAAAATTGGAGATCCGTAGTAGGCAAGAACCGTATCGACTGGCTCAATGACCCTCCACCAGATTTAGTCATTGAAGTAGATGTTACTAGCTATACCAGTATTGACGACTATCTTCCTTATAAAGTGCCAGAGGTTTGGCTGTTCAAGAATAAGCAGCTATTAGTTTATAGATTGCAGGGTGAAAATTACGTAATTACAGAAAGCAGCTATTTTCCTAACGTCAGAGAAATAGTGCAGCAATGCCTCCAAATTGCCAACGAGCAAACAACAAGTGAGGCGATTAGGTGGTTAAGGAGCTTTTTGCGTAATAGCATTGTTTAATCAGGTCAACATTAGCCGGCGTTGGTTTCGGTATAGACACAGTATAGAAGTTAATGGAAACTGTCATTGATGGGCTACATATAGCGGTGCTGGGCAGTGTTGATATCATGCTTTGGTCTTTGATATCAATTTTCTGGTATTGCATCCAGCCCACTCATTCAGGGACTTAAGTAAAACTTATCAATCAACGAAAGAATCAGGGTTATGGACGAGACGATTGATAAGCCTGAGTTAAGTGTATGAAGTCGTTCACGAAACAATCACCTTTCCAGGGATAATAGAGTGTAATAGTAGCTTTCTACTCATCATACGCCTGTTACCCAAATGAGAACGCTGACGGAGTTGGTGGAAGAGTGGTTGGACGTGCATCACGGTAAAACTAGGGCTTCTTATCAAAATACCATTCACAAGTTTCTAAGTTTTACTTCGGTTGAGGCGATCGCCGACATTCAGATCCGTCACGTTCGGGAATGGTTAGATTCTCTGCAAGAGGCTCCTACAACTAAGGTCAAGCATCTCAACATTCTCAAGGCGTTTTTTTCCTATGTAACCAGTATGGAGAAACCGCCGATTTCTCGCAGTCCGATTCCTAAACAGTTCAAGCTGCCCAAGCCAAAAGATACTTTGGTTGAGCGTATTCTTGCGCCGGAGGATGTGGATGCGATGATTACAGCGACGACTGACAAGCGCAATCGCTTAATTTTAAAAACTCTGTATTTAACTGGGATTCGGGTGTCTGAGTTGTGCGGTTTGCGGTGGAAGGATGCGATTGCTTCTCGTGGGGGCGGTGGACAGATTAATGTTTACGGCAAGGGTGGGCGGACTCGCCGGGTTCATGTTCCCCAGGAGCTATGGGTGGAATTAATGTCACTGCGCGGTGAGGCGTTGAAAGATGCGCCTGTGTTTGCCAGTGCTACTCTTAGACCTTTGGCCCCTTCTCATATTGACCGAGTGGTGAAACGGGCGGCGGCGGCAGCAGAATTAGAGAATGCCATGAATGTTTCAGCCCATTGGTTTAGGCACAGTCATGCTACCCATGCAATAGAAGAAGGTGTTCCGGTGCATTTGGTTCAGGCTACTTTGGGGCATACAAGTTTGGATACTACGAGTAAATATCTGCACGTTAGCCCTGATAGAAGTTCTGGGGAGGTTTTGGTTAAGCGATGGTCTGAGCCGTTTTAAATTTTTAGCTTTGAATTGGTTTCTCATATGTAAAATAAGTTACTATTACTCGGAGCAGCAATTCTATGTCTAATATTCAGGTGAAGATTACCCTTTTAGATGAGCGTCTGGAAGATGGAGAACTACAAGAAAAAACAGAAAATCTCCTGCAAGATATTAAAGAGACAGTTGAAATAGAGTCTGCCGGTCTTTTGCCAGTAAAGAATTCTGAACAAGGAGCAAAAGATATTGGAGGATTTTTACTGGGGGTGTTGACGGCTGAGGTCAAAGTAGCAAATGTAAAATCTCTGTTCAGGTTCTTGAGTGATCGTCTACTCGGAAAAACCATTGAGATGGAAGTAACAGCTAATGGTAAAACTCTCAAGGTGAAAGCTAGTAGTGCAGTTGAATTGAACGCAGCAATAAAAGCCGCTCAGGAATTTGTAGGAGAATAAGGAGTAAAATATGGCGAAGAAGGTAGCATTACTGGTGGGGGTCAGCAATTACCAACAAGGGCTGTCAGCTTTGCCCAGTGCTACCAGAGATGCCAAGGCTTTGAAGCAAGTATTGCAACATCCAGACATAGGAGGGTTTGCAGAAACTGATATTACCTTGCTATCAAATCAGCCGCAAAACAAGATAGCAGATGCTATATACAGCCTTTTTAACAACTGTAGTTCAGATGACTTAGTGCTGTTCTACTTCTCTGGTCATGGTGTAAAAGATGAAAAGGGAAACCTCTACATTGCCACACCTACCACGCGCACAGACCAAAATAAAAGAGTGCTACCTTATACCGCTATCTCCGCAAGTTTTGTTAAAGACCAAATGACTGCTAGTTCATCTAGGCGACAGGTAGTAATTTTAGACTGTTGCTTTAGTGGGGCTTTTGCTAAAGGATTGACATTGGGTAATAAATCATGGGCAGTTCTTACATCCAGTGATACTGTTGAATATTCCTATGCTCCTGAACCTTCTGAACTCTCAATCTACACCCGTTATTTAGTTGAAGGCATCAAAACGGGAGTTG
Organism: Nostoc sp. FACHB-190; assembly: GCF_014696905.1. Lineage (NCBI taxonomy): Bacteria > Bacillati > Cyanobacteriota > Cyanophyceae > Nostocales > Nostocaceae > Nostoc > Nostoc sp. FACHB-190. The sequence continues at coordinate 23,875 of NZ_JACJQW010000054.1, read as the reverse complement.
GAGATTTAAATAATGATGGCAATATTTCGGTAGATGAATTGTATGAATATACCAAAAAGAAGGTAAAAGAAATCTCTCCTAAAATGAATCCGTTGTTAGACAATGGTAGAGGAGGTTACAAACTCGTCTTAGCTAAGTCTCTTCAAGACGATCCAAAGCTGAAATACCGTAAAAAAATAGAAGAAATTGCTCATAAAGAGGAGTGCAAATTTACTTCCTCAAACCGCATTTATGATGGAAATATTACTGATAATTTTCACCGCACTTATCTCGATGATTTACGGAACAGCCTGAATTTGACTAAGGAGGATGCTAAAGTAATTGAAATTGAAGTTTTATCACCTTACCGCTTGCGAAAAGACAAATTAAATAGTTACGGAAAAGTTTTTATAGAGGCAATAAAACAGGGTTATCCACTGAATCTAGAAAACCGTCAAATGCTGAAGGATTTACAGCAAGTTAAGAACTTAAGAGATGAAGATATAGAGTCAATTGAAAAACAAATTTTAGATTCTTTACGAATTTTGCCTACTAGCAACAAGCCATCAACAATCACATCTGTAGCTACTACACGACCAAGCCCTATTCAATCACCGAAGTCCAACAAAACACCAGAAGTTTTTAATCAAGCACCTGGAAAGAAAAATGCAGGCACGAATAAGCCTCCAGCAAAGGTAGTGGAGACACAACGTCCCATTAACTCTACATCATCTCAACCGTCTCAATCTTCAAGACAGGATCAAACTCAAGATAAGCTGGATTCCGAAAAAGGAATTAACTACACTAAACTGCGTGATCTACTAGCAGCAAAGAAATGGAAAGAAGCTGACGAAGAAACAGCCACAGTCATGCTAAAGGCTGCTGGCCGGGAGTTTATAGGTTGCCTATTTGAGGATGATATCAAGAAATTCCCTTCTACAGATTTACACACTATTGACAAACTCTGGTTTTACTATAGCGAAGGACGCTTTGGTTTTAGAGTTCAAAAGCCCATTTATCTTCAAGTCAGCAAGAACTACGAGAAACTTGGTGATCGTCTGGGATGGAAAAAAGAAGGAAAATGGTTGCACTGGCGAGAACTGACTTTTAGCACACAAGCCCCAAAAGGACATCTTCCTAGTGGTACATGTCCCTTGGGCAAGGTTGAGGGGTTGATCTGGGATGGGTATAGTGTAGTGTCAACTCTTCTCTCGCGCAGTGATTTGTAAAATTTAACCCGTAGTGGTTTAGGCTTAATCACTACAAACGGTTTAGTTTGTTATAGTGTCGTTGAAACTATATCTACCTCTACAACCGCGCTAAAAGAGCCAGTCCTCTATCATCAAATCCTTTTGGGGATGCCCAAACGGTTTCATCTTTTAAAAACTCAAGTAAGCTGTCATCATTAAAACTACCATTTCTAGTTTGTGCAAAAAAGTGGCTTAATGCACCTGCAATTCTTCTGGAACCATCCATACTCACCAGAGTTTCTCCAGCCCCATCTGTAAACGCAGCAACACCTGTTATATTATTAATAGGTAAGAACCCGTAGTAAATAGCTTCATCTTTCAAATGTTCGCTGATGAAAGTAGTTTGGTTAGCGAATTCTCCTTTACCTGTAGAACCAAGTAACTCAAGTTTTTTATCCTTTTCGACAACAATAAAACCATCTCCGACTTTTAGCCAGAATAAATAATGCTTGCCTACCACACTCATCAGTAAAGTACACTTCAAATCTTCAACCGAGCAATCTTCTGTTTCTGAAAGCTGTCGTAATGCTTGTATTGCATACTTGATAAACTTATAGGCATATTTTTGACCTTCATCACTTTCATTACAATCAATCATTGGCTCTTGATCCAATATCTCTCGATGAATGGATTCTTTTGAATTTATAAATTTAGCCAATTCCTCAACAACAGACTGAGAACCCAAGTGAGATAGCCTAGCACTTCCAGCACCATCAGCCACAAAAATTGCTGGGTATCTTTGCAATATAAATATTGCCGCATCTTGACATGGCATAGGTGGCTGTGAACGCAGATGTGAACGACCAGTAGTAGTAGCGCGAATACCTCGCCACTCTCTTGTATTGGTAACTGAAGGCAGTTCGGATGGCTCTGGTATTTTGTCTTCTTCAGAATGAACTAATTGTTTTTTAGGTATTACATCTTCTAATAATAAATTTGAGGAATCATTGTCTGTAAGATTCACATTAATCTCTTCATCTATCTTTATTACTTCTTCAGTATTATTATCAGTAAATTCCGATTCTTCTTGATATTCAGTATTTACTAATTTATCTTCCAAAAAACTATTGTTATATTCGGCGTTGTTTATCTCTTGAATTTGATTCTGTGATTTATCATTTTGCTTATTCGATTTAACTTCCTCGATAAGTGCATCAGGGATCACATCTTTTCCTAATTTTTGTTGCAACTCATGCAATGTTCTAATTTGAATATAAAAGTATTCTTTCTTTTTAGAAGATGTTGCATCACTAATGGCGTTTCTAGCAGAAGGATACTTGTCTAAAAGCTCTTTATATTCTTCAATTTTCAAGGAAATCGTTTTTTTTCCCATAACAGCGACCTCAATTTATGATTTTTCACTAAAGTATTAACTCTGAAGTATGTAGAAGTAAATTTTGTTTCTTAGCAGTAACAAATTTTAAATTCCTTAAATTCCAGCAAAATTGATGTTTTTTTAGATATGTAGGGCATAAGCCCTACAATTATTTGTTATAGTTTAGTTTTTTGATATTTATGAGCAATAAAAAGGCTCTGTTACCAAAATTTTGTGTTTTTAGATTTGAATGCTATCCCAACCTCTGGTAGTTGGTAATTCAACACCAGTTCCGGGAGTAGAAACGCTTACTTTCGCCATACTTTGAGAAAGCCACTGGAAGAATTCCCGGAATCGATACTGTGCTAATTTTTTGGGAGGGCGATTGGCAGGACAGAATTCCGCAAGTTTTTTCAGATTACAGTAATCGCCTATACCAATCCCAAAGACAAGCATTTTGCTATCCTCAGCAAGTTCGCGGAGTTGAACCGCAGCCCTAGAGTATTCATCTGTTGGTTCACCATCAGTCATCAGTACAATCCAAGGTTGATAATAGGGAACACCATGTTTTTGATACTGATGTTTGCGGTTTTCTAAAACTTTAATTGCTCTCAAAACTGCTTCACCCATCGGTGTCCTTCCCATAGCGGAGAATGTTGGTGTACTAACTCCTAAAATTGATTGGATAGGAACAACTTCATCTACAGTACTACCAAAAGTAATTATCCCTACTTCCACAGCAAAACGAGCAAAATCATCTTGACAAACTTCTTGGATAAATTGATTAACACCTTGGTTAAGTAGACTAATTGGGTCGCCAGACATACTACCGCTAACATCCAAAACCAACATACACGCACAACGAGGTGTGGGATTTTCAATCAAATCACCATATGGATTGTTGATATACATCGTCATATTGCTGTCTCCAAATCAATTAAATTCCAAGAAATAATTCAAAAATAAGACAATTACAGAAGGGTTTTAAGCAATACTCTATTCACCATTTATGACAGTTTTAGATGATTTAAAAAAATGGATTGCAACCTTAACTCGTCACGAATGATCTTCACTATCTCGGCTGGTTTTTGGTTGTGCTGGTCTGATTTCTGAAGTGTTGTAGTCTCTTTGTATAGCAAAATAGTATTTTTGAAGCACATCTCGCCATTCTTTTACAGAAGCTCGACTCGATGGATCGTTAACACCCTCCTTCAGAGTTTTAATAAAAAGGCTTTTGACATTAAATGTTAGGTGGCTCCAGATGATATACCAAGGCCCTGGTGGTAAAGAACCAACCTCTCCAGGTTTGGGATTACCTTTTCCATATGGGAAATTACCCTTTCGCAAATTTTCTACTGGATTTCCACCACCAACTTGGCTATAAGGATGTTGTCCCAACATTAAACATTGAAACATTAAGATTGCAAGCGAAAACAAGTCACTTTCAATTGTTCTAGTAATTGTCCGAAAATCCTTGCCATGATGCTCTACAGGAGTCATTTCTGGTCTACCGACTGGACAAGGGTAGATTTGAGAACCATTTCTGATTTGATAGCTGTCAGTGTCAATCAAATAAACTTTAAAGGTTGAAGGGTCTGCAAGAAAATTGCCTAAGTTAATATCCCCAAGACAGATTCCTTTTTTATGCAAAAGGTCAATTGTGTCTAAAAGATGTAGTAAAATTTGCACAATGCCTTTTCTATCTATGTTTGGGAAGTATTTTAAATAGAGCATAGGATGAGCTAAGTTACTCAGTGGTAAACCTTTAGCTTTTTTCATTGCATAGCCAATCCATTGATCGTTGCTGTCAAAAACCTCTATTTGTGGCCAAGTTACATAAGGACTCTTGATCAGGTCTTCTAGCACTCGAATTTGAACAAAAACTTTTTCCCTTAATTCGCGTCCTCTTTCTTGTATTTTTTCTTGATTAAATATTTTGACTACAATATTTGGATTTTCTGCCAGCGCATATATATCTCCCTGTCCACCTCTACCTATTTGTTCACCTAGTCTGCGTGGTTGTCTTTGCTCATCATAGATAATCAAATTGCTCATAATATGTCCCAACAGATAATCTGAAGCTGCATAACTAATGTGATCGCGATCACATCTCTTAACACTGTTCATAATTTGACAAAATGAATTATATTTTGTCCGGTGTCATATTATAACAGTCAAATACACTACAATATTATTCGTCTTTTTACAGAAAAATTACTGAATATTCATAGTATTTTCATAGAATACTATTGACTATATAAGTATTATTAATTAGAAACATTAATCTAATTATTCCTTTATCTCGATGGAAGCAGAATTAACTCAATCTAATGCAGAATTAACTCAATCTAATATTGAGAAGATTTTTGAATGGCTCTATCAGAGAGCGATCAATGGAATGCCCGGTTTTGATTCCGCACCAGAAATGGCTCAAAAATATCTTACTAAAGGCGGTAGTATAAATGATAGTGTTAATAGGCTAATCAAGTGGCAAATTGTAAAAGCTGGAACATCAGGCTTTCTCACTGGCTTGGGTGGTCTACTGACGCTACCTGTTGCTGTACCTGCCAATCTCGCCAGTGTTATGTATGTTCATATTAGAATGATCGCAGCTATTGCCTACATGGGTGGATACGATCTTAAAGACGATAGAGTAAAAACTCTGATCTATGCTTGTTTAGTAGGGAATTCTGTCAAAGATATTCTTAAAGACTCAGGAATAATAATAGGTCGAAAGCTTACCGAATCAGCCATTAATAATATTTCTAAACAGACATTAGGAGCAATCAATAAAAAAGTTGGCTTTAAACTGGTTACTAAATTCAGTGAAAAAGGAACAATTGTTTTAGGTCGTGTTGTTCCCTTTGTAGGTGGTGTTATTGGAGCGTCAGTTGATGGAATAGCAACTCAACGAGTCGGTAACATAGCGAGAGAAACATTTATCGTATCTCCTCAAAATTTCGGGGTAGGGAGTTATTCAGATATGCACGACCAACCAAAAGAATTAGAATCAGATTTATCGTAAATAATAGTACGCAAAAAGGTAGCAATTCTTTGAGACGTTGCATGGCAGTTAATGATCGCTTGTCCGTTTTTTCCCAAGTTAGTTAGCTTTTTGTCCTATTTTTCATCTATCTCGGCTAGATTTCTTTTTGAACTTATTCACTAAAATGTCAGCCATACTTATAAAACTGTAGTTAAGTGGATGCCTAAGCGTTTTAAACTTTCAGATTTGAATTGGGTCATCTGGTGGTGGATGCCGCCCAATTTCTCTATCAGCAGCACGAATATTAATTATTCTGGCTCGGTTGAATGCTAATTCTGTGGCTGTTGCGCGTCCTATTGGTGTCAAACCGATAATCAAGAGTGTATCTGTTGACCAAATAAAGTGTTCTCGCCAACTATTAGTGCGAGGATGAAATAAAGGTACTTCTGATAATGACTGTTCATCAAAGGCTTTAAGTTTATCGGATTTTTGGCGATTGCAATGAAAACAAGCCAAAGCTAAATTATCAATTAAATTAGCACCACCTTTGGTAAGAGGAATTACGTGATCTACAGTGAAAAAAACATATTGCCATTGTTCCGATGCGTGGCAATATTCGCACAGAAACTTGGCTCGTTGACGTACTTGATTTTGAGTAGCTTCACTGATATAACGATTTGCAGACAAATCTCTGATTTCCTATAATTCACTTTGGTTTTGAGTTAGCGATGAATTTCTAATCATCCGATTTACAAAACTCAGATAATCGTCTAATTCCTCATATTCATCTAATTCGTTTTCTTCCTCTGAGGTTAGTGGAGATTCTTTTTGCTTAATCAATAATGCTTCAATTCGCTCCTGTACTAAGCTGGAAGCTCGAAAAATCGGCACTCCTTCTACTAGCTCAATGCGAACAGCACCATCTAATGGTAAAGTGTTGGGCAAGTGTGACAATTTCATAGGTAAATTGGTTGTCATAGCATTTATCTTAAAATATACAGTCCTGGTGATAGTGACCCTGTTCAATTTACATACGGTGAAGTTATATAAAAACTGCTGGAATTTCTATCTAAAAGCCAACTTTTTTTCACCAGATACACGTACACTGGAAACTAAAACCAAGTCGGTTGACCCTACCTCAACGTATCTACTAGGAACGAAAGCCAGTGTCAACTTCTGACAAACAATGCCGCATTATTGCCCTGTTTAATCAGGCGGGTGGTGTCGCCAAATCGACACTGACCCAAAACCTGGGATACCACCTAGCAAAACGAGAACATCGTGTTCTCCTCATCGACATAGATCCCCAAGCAAGCTTAACCAAATTCATGGGGTTAGTGCCATCTCAGTTACAAAAAACCATTGCTGATGCCATTATCGACGAGCAGCCCTTACCAATTCATGAGGGCATTCACGGTATGGACTTAGTTCCTGCTAACCGAGTCCTGAGTGGAGCAGAAATGCAGTTAGTAAGTGCTGCCATGCGCGACTTACGCCTCAAGGAAGCCATTGACTCGATTTTAGATGAATACGATTTCATCCTTATAGATTGTCCCCCCAGTTTAGGGTTACTTTCTTATATCTCCTTAGTTGCGGCCACACACGTACTCGTCCCCGTAGAAACTCATCTCAAAGCCTTTGAGGGAACTGACGAACTGTTACAAACTATCACTCACGTAAAAAATAAAGCCAACCGCAAAATCCAAATAGCAGGGTTTGTTCCCACAAGGTATGCTCACCAGAACTCAGCCGATAAACGAGCATTAGCAGCCATACAAGAACAACTTTCGGCTTGGGGTCGGATTTTCCCAGCCATCCCCAGAGCCACCGCTTTTGTTGATGCGACAGAAGAACGTGCGCCCCTGGCAGTGTTTGACTCTAAACATTCTGTAGTCCCTATCCTTGAAGAAATAGCTTTGGCTTTGGAGGCTTTGTGATCCAACGTAAGCAAACTAAGAAAACCTTTGCAGGTCAAATTACAACTCCACCGCCTGCCCCTTGGTTAGACTCACCGAATGCAGAACAGCCAGCCGCTACTGAAACTACTGTCAAGCTTGAAGATATAGTTCTGCCTCAACACCAACCCAGACGCTACTTTGACCCACAAGCCTTAAAAGAATTAGTAGAGTCAGTTAAACAGCATGGTATCCTTCAACCTTTGTTGGTGCGTCCGTTAGGTGGGGGAAAATACGAATTAGTAGCAGGAGAACGACGCTTAAGGGCAGGACAAGAAGCCAAGCTTGAAGTTGCGCCTGTGGTTGTGCGTGAGCTATCTGATGACCAAGCGTTTCAGTTGGCTTTGATTGAAAACCTGCAACGAGAAGACCTTAACCCAGTTGAAGAAACCGAAGGTATCTTGCACCTGTTAGCAATCCGGCTGCATTGTGATGTAGAAGCCGTCAAATCCTTACTGTACCGCATGAAAAACGCTCACAGCAAAGGGCAAGAGCAGCAACCAGAGTCATTAGATGAATCTAGGAGAAACGTTTCTCCTAACTCAGAATCAACTGAATCTGTTGACCAAACTTCTGACAATTTAGATGAGGAAACAGAATCTAGGAGAAACGTTTCTCCTAAAGTGGATTTGGAGCAATCAAAGACGGTAGAACAGGTATTTGAGAGCCTGGGACTGATGAATTGGCTATCATTCACTACCAAGCGTTTACCATTGCTCAATCTGCCATCAGAAATTTTAACGGCATTGCGAGAGGGCAAGTTGGAATACACAAAAGCCCAAGCCCTGGCACGGGTTAAAGATGAAGAATTACGAAAACAACTCTTGTCAGAGGCAATAACTAACGATTGGTCTTTAAGCCAAATCAAAGAACAAATCATCGCCAGCACACCTTCTGAAACACCATCATCTAAAACACCTGACCAAGTACCAGAACGGCTAAAAGATATCACCCAGCGCATTAAAAAGCGTCAGCTATGGAAAGAACCTAAAAAGCAAAAACAGCTAGTAAACCTTCTAAATAAGCTAGAAGCCTTACTTGCGGATGAGTGACGGGAAATGAATTTTCAGGTAATCTCTACGAATAGTTGAAAAAATCTGTGAGCAACTTTAGGTGCAGAGGGAGAAACAGAGATGGCTTCAGATTCACAGATTCGAGCATTACTCAAAGCTTGGTTAGATTACATTCACTTAGAAAATTTGAGTAATGCCAAAGTAGAACCTGATGATTCGGAACAACCAAACATCTGGGACTCTCTTGTAAATCTGGTAGGCGATAAATTATTAATAGACGAATCTTTATTTAAAGAACTAAAACAACCCTTTAAAAGCTCAAAGAATAAAATACAATCCAAATTACCATCAATTGCTGTAGCTTTCCCGCAGCTTTATATAGTTGAATCGAATCGCCGTCAATTTCGCCCGTTGTTCACCATTAACGTTTCTCCAATATTCGAGGGCAATTATCGTAGTAGCGGATGGGATTTAAAAGAGTACGAATTTCAGCCTATTATTCCAAATTTGATGGAATGGTACGGGCTAGAGGAAGAAGCGGCTGAGTCCCTAGTAACAAAGGAAGGGCTGAAAGTTTTTCTTGAAACTACTTTCAACCGTACCTTTAAGACACTACAGGATTTTCTGGGACTGATTGAAATACCGCCGTTTCCTGTACGGTCAAAACTTCTCCCTTATCTGTTGGATTTTGACTATACTCCTTTTAATTACAACCTCAAAAAAGATTTTCAAAAAATCAGCGAACAAAATTATTTTCCTTGGGCAAGACCAGGACACCCAGCTTACGAATACCTGTTTGGACAACCAAAAGAACCTCGGCATGAAGTAATTTTTTTGGGTGCTTTTCCCAACTCCCAGCCGGATGACTATCAAGCACAAGCTATCAAACATTCCCAGTCCGAACCTGTTACTGCTGTGATTGGCCCACCGGGGAATGGCAAGACCACACTGTTGTTACATGAGATAGCGCAGCAAGTGGTAAGTCGAGCCGTGGAATTAGCAACAACGGGTCAAGATAGAAGTAACCTAACTGTAGTGACAAGCACTAACAACTATGCTGTAAAGAACGTTGAGAAAATTTTAGCCAGTAACTTAACCTCTGACCGTTTCTACTTATCAGGAGGGTCAAGGGATTTAGTTGATAGTCAAGTGTTACCTAGTTTACAAGCTGCACTCGACTGGTTAGCCAAAGAAACGTTTAATTACGATGAATGGTCGTCAGCCCAGCAACAATTGTTAGCAGGTGTTCAACAAATAGAATTTTACAAAAAACAAGACTCAGAGCAGCTTCAACAGAAAAGTGTTGATGAACAAATATTAGAGTCAGTACGCCAAGATATACAATCACTTGAGTCAGCAATCAAGACCTTTGAACTTCAGCCATCATCACAGTTAGAATATTCACGCGATTACTCTGAATTTCCAGTAGAAGCCTACCAGCAGATAGGGCAACATCTTGACAACGCTAGGCGTTCTTTACCTCAAGAAAATTACAAACAGAGTTCTACTAGAAAGGACTTCTGGTTTGTCAAGTTTTTGAAGTTGATTAAACGATTCTGGCACTCGATAACCAAAACCAGCCCTCATCATGTTCTCAAACGGTTGCACAAACAAATAGAGATGCCTGTGCTGGCAACGCTGGCCACACCATTTCCCTTTCAAATCCCACTAACAACTGAATCTCTCATAGCAGCAGCGCAAAATGTTGACCAGTTACGTAAAGAGGCTTTGAACTGGCAGCAACAACAAAATAGTTTTGACAGCACATCACAGCAGCGAGAGTTATTACAGCAACAACTTACTGACCTTATTATTCACCAAACAGAAGTTGAAAACCGACTTGCTACTTATCCCACCAAAGATTTTTACAGCCGTTTCTACAGTGAATTGCACTCACAGCAGGTAGAGTTATTTGAGTGGGCTTGGCAATTTCAACAGCAAGAAGCTCGGCGACGGAAAGATGAGGTAATAACTTCTATTAGAACTTACATTGCATTATTAAATGGCGAATGGGAAGCTTACCGTCAGTTAAGTCAGAATTGGAGAAACATTTATCGGGATATCAGCCTATTATTTCCGGTGTTTCTTTGCACTTTGCACTCCATCCGCAGTTTGTTACCCTATCCCGATAGTGGCTGTATTGACCAAGTAATTGTAGATGAAGCGGGTCAGATTCCACCACATCAGATTTTTCCGGTTTTAGTACGGTGTAATCGGGCTTTGATTGTAGGTGATCCATTGCAATTGGAGCCAGTTGTTAATTTGAGCAACCAGAGGAAAGAGGAATATCGTAGTAAATCTTTTCTGGAACAGGGGCTTACAGATGCCGATTATGACCGCTACAGCCCCACAGCTACCACAGCCTATCACCGAGCAGCCGGGGCATCAGGGCAACCAGGGGACATTGGTAATGGCATTATCCTAAAATATCATTACCGTTGCGTTCCTGTGATTGCTGATTTTTGCGATCGCTTGTGCAATTACGGCATGATCATCAAAACTGAACCGAAAGCGTCTCGGTTAGGTAGTAACCTGATTGCTTGCAATGTAGAAGGGAAGCTAGAGAACAACGTTAATTGGGCAGAGGTTGATGCAGTAGAAGCGTTGATTGAGGAGTTGTTAGCGGCGGATTATTGCTTAAATCCTACTGACTCTCTTAACGAAATTGGCGTAATCTCACCTTACCGCCGTCAGGTAAATGCCTTGACTCAACGTTTAAAATCTCGCTGGACTAATTTTTCAGACAAAAGCATTGGCACAGTTCACACATTCCAAGGCGGACAGAAATCAGTGATAATTTTCTCGACTCGCCAATGTCAATCAACTGATAGCCTTTGGTTTATTAATCGCCGACCTAATTTACTCAATGTGGCTGTGAGTAGGGCGCGAGAACTGTTTATCCTGGTGGGGAATTTGGGACGAATTTCTGAGGGTGGTTACAGCAGAGAATTGGTGGAATATATTAGGGAATTTGGCGAAATAAGATAACTTAACTAAGTTTTAAACGCCAAATTCAAAATACTATCTTATACACCTCAGAAAACCATTAGTATTAGCGATGTCTTTTGAGCAAAGTCTAAAATTATTTAGGGTAGTGTCTATCCATTTTCCTCTTCCATTCCTGCCAGGATTTCCAGAACTGGTTTTGCAAGTGGCATATAGTAAATTACCTTGGACTTCGATATCATAACAGCTTTGTCGGTAGGAACCTGATGGCGCATCACTGTCTCCCTTCACGCAAGTTAAAAACCCATCCAAGTTATAGATATCGCCTCGACATTTATCAAAGTTTTCCAGAACGGCAATCTGAGGATAGCCTCTTCTATCTTTGCAATAACCTTGTAAGTGGGAAGAATTTGCTGAACTTACTACAACTTGCACTTGAGTGCAAGTTGCTTGATAAGAACCAGAAGGTAATCTGGTTCGTGCATAAGCAATTTGAATAGAACTTGTCAGTAAAAGAGTAATAGGGATTAAAAAACGAGTATGAATAATTTTAGCCATATATATTAATACTCCAATCTCTTTAAGCAAAAAATTTTGCGGAAATTAAATAATAAATTGGTTAGTCAATCAGGATGTGCTAAATAAACTTTCCCCCTATATCGGTGGCTACTGTCCTTTGAATCCATATCATGAGTTAAAATCTCATTTTTTGTTTCAAATCACAGCTACCCATGTACTAAACAACAACCATAACAATGATGACAATGTTGATTACAGTGGTGGCAATGTCCTGAACAGTGATGCTCTAAATTATTGGATGAAAATTTCCATATAGTTTGTGTTAATAAATCCTTATCCTTGTCTACAATTGATTTTTTTACTGATGATACAATTAATACGCGTTGGCTATCGTCTGAAGTCTCGATTAGAATCTCATCCCTATCAAGTGTAATAAAATCACGATGTAGTACGGTTACTCCAAAAGTATCTTCCATATTGAGTGTAGATAATGTAAGACTCATTTCTACAAAAAAATCTAAGTTGTCAATAATTGGTAAATCTAGATTATTTCTATAACCAAATTCTAAAGGATACCAATTGAAAACATTATTTGATAATATCTCTAATTTCCATGTATGAGGAACTAAACAAAGTTCATTATTATATTTAACAGGTCTTGAGTAAAACTTACCATCCTGAAAATTTTCTACCAGTCTTTCTGTTTCATCAATATTAAAATGTTTATGCAATAAGCATATTCCAATCTTTTCTTGCAAATCGTATTTGCGTATTATACACCCCAGTTCTGGAAGGATTTTTTCTACTTCTAATAGTTTGGTTTTGGCAGTATCAAAATCTCTTAATTTTGAAAATACTTCACTTGAATATTCAGCCAACATTTAATATTGATCCTTAATTAATACTTAATACTTAGTTTTAAATTTCATTGAATTGATGATTTTTACAATTTGAGGCGTGCAAATTATCAATTATTAGCTTAAACAGCACCGATATTTACTTCGCAATGATGTAAATTTAAGCAATTTCTGTGAATTATTTTCCAAGCCGTCTATTGGCATTTACGGCACGAAAATAGCCATAAAGACCTGTTACTAAGGGAATTGCAAAAATAGAAATACCAGGAAGTATTAATAAAATGCTTAAAATAAGTGGTATTAAGAAATCTGCAAATGTCCCAAAATAGAAAGCACAACCGACAAAGCCGAAAAATAACCCTACAAAGAAGGCAACAATAGGATTTTTCTCTGATTGAAGTTTTGGAAGATAATCAAAAAAAATGAAATTTAGGAATGGCATTGTTATTTTTAAGTGTTGTTTTAGTTATTTACGAAAGATTAATTTACTAATTAAGTATAATATAGATAAAGGTACAAAACCAATAGCTGCAAGAATAACAGCCCCAGAAGATAGCGTTTTATTATTTCCGTTACTATTAGTAGCAAGAACAATAGTTCTATCTTCAAAATATCTATGTTTGAGTTGTTCTTCACTATAAACATTACTCACTTCTAAAATAGAAGTAGTAGCGTTTTTTTCGGTCACTTCATAGTTTGCTTGAAAATAATTATAAGTATCTTTTGAAAAAGAATTACCAAAATCTACATTAATATTTAAGATTAATAATATAAAAAATAAGTCCATTGCAATGCAAGCCTTAAGTATCTGATATATACATTAATACTAAAAATCTAAAATCACACCTTATTTCAGTATTGTTAATTATAGTATATAGCATGATGAATTACACCCAAACTCACTACTTGAACAAATTTACATAAAAATTATAGATTTTAGATATTAATACATTTTTTGTTGCTTGGAAAAATAAATATAATAACCAGATTTTAAATTTAATATAGAATCATTTATTAATATATTTAAAAATATGACATTCATTTAATTCTCTTTATCAATAAGACTTATTAATAAAGTCAGGAAAATTTAAAATTAGTGTTCGCTATCAAAAATCAAGCAGCTAAATTGGGTATCTCGGCGGACACTCTACATTAAATAAACTAAATTCTGAGCAGAGGAAAAAAGGAAATTCAGAACTCGTTGCGAATCATGCGGCAACGCGGAGTCTTCGGGGCGGGCTTGCGGGACTGGTCGGCCCAACCAATAATCATTCTGCCCGTCCCGAAGACCGTATGAGTCGAGCGAAGCGGCAACGAGTTCGGGCAGCAACACGACTCATCGACTAAAACCCCTAGAGCGTTGCTTCTGCTCAAGGATTTCTCTCTGCTTTGCTTCAATCAAAATCTCATTCCAAGTCCGCCCACTAGGTGCAACTCTTTTAGCCTGTGGCAGCATTTTTTGAACGACTTGCGCTGTTTCATTGCCCTGTTCATCATTATTAAATGCCAAAGCAATTCTGTTCACATCCTTGAGCAATTCAAGGGGCAACGAGTTCGGGTCATCAACAGCCATGTACAGTGTTCTAACTGGTGGCTGTCCCTTGTGTGCATCCCTATCAATATGTGCAATTGACAGTGCCTCAATTGGGGAATCACACAAGATAACTCTCTCGATTTTATCGTCAGGTTCTCCACCCAACTTGAGGTGAAACCATCCCTTTGAGCGATCGCTATTTTCAGGGTACTCCATACACCGATTGTCAAGGCGTGTGGTATCCCAAACCAGTGCGCCTGACTTTTCACCGTTCAGATCGCGCTTAATAAAGACAACATTTTCCTGCTGGTCTACATAACCTAACCCCTGGCGTTGTAATGCCCCTACAAGGAAATTGGTTAAACCGCGTTTTTGAGTGAGGTAATTTTGCAATACCGGGCGTAAACTTTCATCTTCTGGTGGTGGAGTGAATTGAGTTTGTTTGAGTTCAATTTCTTGAAGAAACTTTTCTAACTGCTCAATTGGCAGTGGTTTATCAGGAATCAGCAGAATTAGATTAATGCGCTCATCATCACGCTCTGGCTGGTAGTCAACACCACGATGTTTTTGCAAACCAGGGAAGGTATAAGCTGCACCTAATTGCGTGCCACTAAAAGCAATTCCATCTTTCTCATAAGAAATGCCTTTTGACTTCCCATTCCTGGTAAATCCTGTTCTTACACTAATACCAGCTTGCTGCAACCGCACAATCAATTCAGGCATCTGAGGATTGTCAACAGATGCGCGGTCAATTGTCTGCTGAATTGACTCTTTAACACTGGTTTCTGGTGGAGTATCACGCCTACCTTGCGAATATTCTTCTTGCTCTCGCTGAATGCGCCGAAATTGTCCTGTACTTTGGGTGCGATTTAGTCTTTCTCTACTGCCTTGGACTTGAACTAAATCATAGTCAATTTCAATCTGTCGCAGCACTTTTTCAGAGCGTACATAATCCCAAGAATCATCAACCAGTAACCCTGTGTCCATTCTGATTCGGCTGGCGGCAATGTGGACATGATCATCATCGGTGTTTTCGTGGCGAAAGATGGCATATTGATTAACATCAAAACCCATTTCTTTCATGTAGCGATTGCCAATTTCACACCATTTATCTTCAGAAATTACGTCATCCTTGGCTGCTGACAATGAGACATGATAAACAACACGCTCGGCATCTGGGTTTAATTGTCGAGACAGTCGAAATTCACTAGCTAATTCTCTGGGATTTCTGCCACTCATGTTACCGCCAATCAGCTTGGCATTTTCGCTATTGTGCAAGTAATCTAACAGCTTGCGAAAACCCCTACCTTTTGTCTGCTTGCCAATCATCTTCTTCCTCCTCCTCATCTTCTTCCCAGTCGTCATCCTCTGTCTCAACTTGTGCAATGTCCCGTCTGCACTGATGCAACACTTCTAAAAGTTCTTCTAACAGTTTTGGGTTAGCTGGTAGAGTACGCCCCATCTTTATGGCTGTGTTTGTGGCTTTGACAAGCTGATTTAAGTTGTTACCAATTTGTCCTAATTCCCAATATGTTTTTAAACTAATCTTGCTCAGTCGTTTGGGCAGTGGTCGCAGTAATCCGTTACGCCTCATCAATTCACTCGCTGACATTCCTGAATCTGCTGATTTCAACCGCAGCAAGTCCAACTCAATCTCACTTAATCTCAGTGAAAATAGATGCTTCCTGACGAGTCTTTTTGACTGCTTTCGATTGACCATTTTTCGGCACAACACGAGGGGGGTTTTTTAAGGGGGTACTCCCCCTTGAACAAGCCGTCGTCCGAGCGCAGCGAGGTAAAGCGTCAGCTTTAAGACATGGCTTGCTTCTAGCCGAATTTTGGGAGAGGTTGCGGGGACTGGAACGAAATCAGACGGCGTAGCCGTTCTGCTGTCAATGCTACAACGGAGAGAAAAGGATAGCAACGGCGAAGCCGAGAATTTTCAAAAATTAAGCAGGAGGTAGATTCTGGTTCGGCGTAGCCGCTATATAAAAATTCTAGATTCAGCGAAGCTGTATTAGTCAGATTTATTGGTACAGTTTGAATGAGAATATCAGCGAAGCTGACACAGAAAATAATTGTTCAGCGAAGCTGTAATACAAATTGATAATTCGGCGTAGCCGTAATATGAGATTTTTTCAAAGTATCAGGAAGAGTAAAAATAACGGCGTAGCAGTCACAGTAAAAAGGAGATTCGGCGTAGCCGCAATAGTCAATTTTTTTTAGGATTTTGAATCAGATATTTTCAAACAAGAGATAATTATCAATTAATTGGTATTCATGAGATAACAATGGCTGAACAGCAGATTTCAGAAGTGATTACGAAAGAAAAGATTGATAAGGCTATTGAACTGCTGAAGGAGCAGAAGCCAAAAGAGCGAGAAGATGTATCAGACAGAGAAGCCATTCAGAAGATGAGACGGTATATCGAGAAGCTGACTTCTGACAAGTACGGCTACACTTACGATGAAGTTTCAGAGATGCTGAAGGGGTTAGGGATTAATTTAACTGGCAGCAGAATCAAATATTTAGTAGGCAAGTTGAAGAAAAGCAGCCGCCGCCGTCACAAGGCAGAGCCAAGCAGCGACAGTAGTACGTCAGAGAATCAGGCTACTGAAAATCAGTCAGCAGTTGTTGACAGCCGCTTCGCTGAAGAATCAACAGTAAAGAGTACGAAAGGCAAGAGAAAAAATCAACAGCCAGCAGTGCAGGAACCAAAAGAGAAATCAGAATTTTGAGCAGCAGCAACCCAGAAAACAACAGCACCGAGGTTTTTATGAGGAGTAGTGATATTTTCGCCTCCTTGGAAACCTTTATCACCTGAAAAGGGTTGAGATTTATCAAATTTATTTTGAGATTGACGAAACAATTTTATATCTGCTGTTGGCCCAGGAACGCCTACTTCTACTTCAACAATATCCTTACCTTCTGGTATACCAATCATTAAACTTTTCAATGTATGTTGTCTCTTCTTGCCAGAAAAATATTTTTGTTGTTCTTTTTGCTCAGAATTCTTATATATTGGCTGTTACAGGCTATCGACCAACAGCCTAAAATTAGTTAACACTTCTTGAACAAATAGTAAATCGCTCTCATTATTTGAGACTTATTCTAATAAACTGGAGGGTAAGATAAAAGACTGAGAAATTTAGAAGTAATTGGGAGCAAAACGTCAGGGGTTATTCCGACTTTATACACAAATTAACAAGAAAGATCAAACCAACAAACGAGTTCGGAGAATCTTGTGCAAATCATAGAATCCTTATTTATTTTTCAAAAAATAATTTACAAAATTTGATTTAAGATTCCCTCAGTCAATGCCATTAACCTTAAGCAAACCGTCTATAGTTAAAACTGTAGCGATAAAGGTAGAAAGTTTTGTATGCGTATCCTTTCTGAACTTCAGACAAGAAAGATTGGATTGTTTGAATTAATAAGAATGAGTTTCAAGTTATATTTCGAGTATTTCGGAATTTTTTTTAGCTTTTTCTGCGTGACATTATTGCCTTTTTTAATTATTTTCCAATTTTTTAGTTTTGATTCCAATCCTATTTTAGGGATTCTATTTATTATATTTTATGTGATTATTGTATTTCCAGTTTATGTTAATGGATTAACTATTCTTACAGAAGGCTACGTATTAGGGGAGAATCCCCAAATTGATGTTGCTATCAAACGTATTTTATCTCGAATTATACCCTTGACTGGGTTAAGTATAAGATTTGGTATTATTTGTTTCTTGCTGTCTTTATTACTCATTATTCCAGGTATTATTTATGCTGTAAATAACAGTTACTATGGACAAGCTTTTATACTTCGAGGTCAAACAGGTAAAGCAGCATTTGAATACAGTCGCTCCTTAGTCAAAGGTAACTGGTGGAAAGTATTTTTGTTATCCATTATATCTTCTATAATCATTTCACAGTATGAAAAATGGATAGCGAAAATTCTAAATAGGGTTCTTATAGACTTTCCAGCATTAGTTGCTATTATTGGCGACATAATATCAATAAACTTAGTTGCAGCTGTAACTATAATTAGTGGGGTTTTGCTCTTTCTCAACTTAGAGTTTCAAAAACAACTAAGATAAGAAAAAATCTTTCTAATATGCGCGTATGATTGTTGGCTTAGAAGGTTTGATGGTGGCATTTCGCACAGCAGCTAATACAGGTCGTACTGCCGATAATACAGAAAGTCTGAGAAATACATCACGAAAGTCACTGGCTGGCAGTTGGGTACTGGTGAACGTCCGAAGTTTTTCCCGCCGCCGTCAAATGAACTTGGGCAGGGTTAAATTTTGGTTGATTGAGTGACGCACATTACGCCATCTTTGGCGGTAAGTTTTTTTGTCGCCGGGAATGCTTGAAAAATCGTCACTTTGACGGTGAATACTGCTGCTGCACATTGCTTGTGCATGAGAGTGCAGTAATTGTTATGCACTTTTAATGTGGAACACGGCATAAGCAATGTGCTAATGCCGTATTTAGCAGTATTTTTTATGCACTTATAAAGTGAAGTACATTATTAGCACGTTGTTTTATGATGCAAAACACATTATTTGTAATGTGCTAACAAGGTGTTTCACTGTAAAAGCACCTTGTTTTTACGGTAGAAAGCAGTAATCTTAATGTACTCATGCTGTAAAGAGCGTCAGTGCGTCGTTTCAAGGCATAGTGAACGGGACGCTCACTCAATGATTAAGTAGACAATCATGAAGGGGAGCATCTTTTATTACTGATAGGTCAGTAGAAATTAAAAACCGATAAATTTTAGAGCGTCGCTATCGGGTTACAGTTTGTTTGCATCGGGGCAAAGTCTGAGTAAACTTCGACGGGTAAGCAACGCAAGATAATCATCAGCAAGCCAGCCCTAACAGCCGGGGTGCAACTGTGCAGAATCCGCCGCATTGCAGTATTAGTAACCCTTGTGGCAACTTCAGCTATATACTTCAGGGAATCATCGGGTGATGACTCCGATTCTGTAACCAGCATGGGGAAGTATTCATGGGCAAACCATCTTTCCTCATCGCTCAGGTCTGTCAAATTTTTATTACTATCGCTATAAAGACTATCTAATAGCAGTAGTAATATTTTTTTGAACTTGCGCCACCCCCCCCAACGCTCGGTAAATCGACTTACCCAACTTTGGGAGATGTCCAGAATCTTGGCGATCGCAGTTTGACCAATTTTTTGGTGAGACTGCCAAAGCTGGGTGAAAGTGTTGACAATGGCGTGTCCGGTCTGCTGTTCGCGGCTACCCGCTTCAACGCAGAATTCACACGCATCAACAACCTCTAATTTCACTCCTGGCAGTTCCGCAAGGAGGAAACTGAGGTCATAGTCAGCACAGAAGTAGAAAGTTAGCTTTTCTCCTGGGCGACGGTGGGCGCGTAATCGGCCAATCTCTTGAATAATTTCCGCCCTGACTAACTGGATAAGATACTCTTGGAAAGTGCTGTTCTTGTCTTCAAGGTTGACCTTAACACCTGTCATTACCTGAAAATGTGCTGCCAACGTACCGATATTCTGGTAGGGGATGCCAAAGCTGGCGATTGCATCGGCATCACTAAAGCGGTTAACCCCACGACCATCGACAAAGTGACCGTATTCAATGCGGTCTTCTGCCTCTTGTGCAACTTGTTTCCACTCGATAATGCCCAAACGCTTGTGGAGTTTGAGAAAGGTGTCCTTGAGGGCATTAACACGGGCAGTTAAGGAACGGGAGCGATTTTTAGACAGTTTACCTAGTCCAGTAACGTTAACAGCTGTTAAATTGCTGTAGTCAGGGCGTGACTGCTCGATGATCAGCAGGGGTTCATGGTAGTTGAGTTTGACTTTCAACTGTTCTGGGGGGGTAGTAGCATCGAGGTAAATATTAAATTGGGCAGAGTTGGCCAAATCTCGATATTTGGAGTCAGGGCGGGAAATAGTAATTTCACCCCATTTACAAGCCAAGTAACCTTCACCCTTCCAAGCTTCCAGGAAATCAGGTAGCCAATACAAAGGCAAATCCAGAAATTCTCTACCGACTTGTTTTGCGCTTTCCTTAACTAGCTTCTTAGCAGCAAAACGGGCGGCGGCACTTTTTTTAAGTTGTTGATCTGCCTGGATATCGAGAGAATCTAAATCAGCAAGAAATTCTAAATTAGGCTCTACAATCTGCCGAATCCCTTCAATATCTAAATCTTGTGGGAATTCGGGTAAAAATGTCCTGAATGCCGCATCATCAAAGCCATAGCGAGAATCAGGCTTAATATTTTGAGCAAGAAGCGATCGCAAAATCTGGAAAACTGGCTGGAGTTTTGACCATTGCTCAGGCGGTAAGCCAGTAGCCAGTTGCCCTACGGTAGTATCAAAATCTTTTAACTTGACTTGAATTTCTCGCACAGGCTGAATGAGTGTACCCGCTTCTTCCCAAATCCGCCCAAGGGTGAAAGGTTGACCAGCAGCGTTAGTTAAAGTGACTGGTGTAGAATCTGGATGCGCTCGAATTTCGGAATAATTTTGAATAACTGTGCGCTTAAGATAGCGGAAGCCGAAACCATTACCATGAGCAAAACGGCACTGGTTTTGGAGCGGGCAACCGTTACAGATAGGGCTAATAGAGCTTTCTTCAAAATCCAAACTGACAAAGTTTTTGTCACGGAAGCCTTCAAATAAGTAACTTCTGTGACAATTGCCAATGGTATCAGGAGTTTCACCCAGTTTTGGACGCACCTGAAACGGCTCACCCATTGGGGTTGTGCGGGTGGGGTCGATTTTTAAGCCATTGTGCCGTACTGGGAGGTCAACGAAATTAGCCTCAATGGGGAGTGTTGAGGGGTTACGGTGGTTGGCATCCTGGTAGATTAGTTTTTCAATCCCGAAAAGGGCGGCGGTAAGTTGACCAGCATTGTGCGACTTGCCTAAACCGGGGTGTGAATTATCTAAAATCTGTGTCCAGCCTTTAGAGATGGCTTCGACCCAGGCGGCAATATGCTCATCTGGGGAACAAGTAATAGAAATATCACCTGTAACGTCGCTCCGGTGCGGGATATTGCCCCGCTTGTAGATAATTACTTGGCGTACTGGGGCGGTAATTTCGGGTTCGGGCTTTGGTGCTGGTGGTGCTGAAAATCCTTTGGCTGCTGCTGTAACAAATGGGGAGATCGCCTGCTTTAATAAATCTTTGAAACTGGTCAAATCTTCTCGGACTTGTCCTAGTTCCCACTGTTCGCGGCTAATCAGCCCTTGGTCACGTTGATATGGTTCGTACTGCCGTTGCGGGAAGCGAAAGCCGTACTGTTTGGCAATGTGAAACAGTGTTCCAATCGAGATCCCCCCACGTCGGAAACTGCGAATCTTGGCGCGAATATTCCAGGTTGTACCAGGAATGGAAGGCGACCACTTCTCAGCGATAATTTCGGCTTCAGATGCCCCATAGTGATTGACCAAAGCCATCAACACTTGGCGGCATTCGTCGTAATTGCCACTGCCTGGGCTGCGCGGTGGAATGAATGATAGTGCTTGCTGGATTAGCTGCTCAGTGTCCCAACCTTCAACGTCGGAGATTTCACGAAACTGTTGACGGCGTGACTCGATTTCTTTGATGCGTTGCTGGTATTCTTCCCTCTCCTTTTGGGCGATCGCAATTGCTGAACTTACCCACTCATCTGGTAGGGTTGCCTGGGGGTTGACTATGAGAAATTCTGCTTCTGTGTTGCCATAAAATACACGGCTGGCATCCTTACACGCTGGGTCATGCGGTAGCTGCTGCATCAGGAAGCGCGTACAAGCTTCTACTGTGTCAGCACCCTCAATATATTGGGGCAGAGGGAAAATCAACCGGAATTTATGCCAGTCAGGTTTATGGCTGGCAGTGGTGTACATTAAAGCGCAGTGCTTTTGAATGAAGGGATGGGCTAGGGCTTGTTCAATGGTTAATTCTGGATCGTAAACCTTAATAGAATTGCCGTTTGCATCTTTGATTGGCTTGCCATCCTCATCACGGGCAATAGAGGAATTATCGATGTCCAGTAGTAGCCAATGAGAACCGATGACGTTGGCTTTACTTCGCCATTTACCACCTAACAATCCTGCACAGATGGCGTGGCCTGCTTTAATGTGCTGCTGCACATCTTCTAGAGTGCCTTCACAGTCACGGAAGTTGGCCGCAAGTTTTTTAAAGTCCCAGTCTTTATTTCTGCCACAAGTGTTGACAGCGAATTTAAACTTCGACACAGGGCTTTGGCTTTCTGCCAAAGCGTCGTTGTTATTTATCACAGATGTACCCTCAAATAACTGGTTTTCAGTATTTGGAGGGGGTTAGCGCACTGCTACACCTGATATCTATGAGATTTACTATTTTGCGTGTTTAAGCTTTTTTCTGCGTTCAGAAAAAATAATAAATATGAATGCAAAAATTCCAAGTGAAAATATGTTAATTTTCACAGCACCTCATATAATATGAGAAGGCAGCGCGGAACGATCTCTTTCGCCAATCAGTGGTCATTAGCTTCCAACTTACTTCCACTTATTTGGTCTTTTAGAGATAAACCCCGCTTCCCAGTATTTAAATTATTTAGTTTTTTATATCGGGCAAAGCGTTCACTACTTAGTTGCGCTTTGTCTTTTTAGTTTTTGGTGCTTTGTTATTTACCTCCTTTACAAGCTTCATTTAGGTAATAGCCTGATTTTACAGAACTTCTGGTCATCTAATATCTAATAAGACCTGATTTTTACTTGAAATTACTCAATAAATCGGTTGATGTACTTCTGATTAGTCATGCTACTCCCTTACCTTCATCCGTTGAAGAAGATTGCCTGTACTCTCGTAGAGCTTTCGTCACCAAACGCTCTACTAGGTTCGACAAAGTACGATCCTCTGATTCGGCTATAGCTTCCAGTTCCTCTCTTAGTTCATGAGAGCAAGTAAAAGTGATCTTTGCTTTTTTGGTTTGGCCCATAGCTTCAGAAGATATTAGATATCTCCAGTATCTTCCGAAGCTTGTTCAATGTGTAATATTTCCGAAGCTATAGTTTTTATTTGACAGCTTCAGAAGCTATAGATTACAATAACAGACAAGACAGCAAAACAGCAAGCACCGCTAACTGATCTGTGTCCACCGAGTAAGGGAAAGCTATATAAATCAAACCTTTTAGCGTGTGGATTTAACAAAATAGCAGTAACTATCAGATGCTTGTCTTACGTTTGTCAGTATCTAATGCTGACTATCAATTACTATTCGACCATTTACCAATAGATGCTCTATGAAAGCGTCAAACTCTGCACGGGGACTTGATTTAGATTCCCCTGGCTTGTTTTGCGAAAGTTATGTTACAAAATCTGAACTTGCAAGAATTCTTAACGTTGCTCGTTCAACTTTAGTCAGTTGGGACGGCATTGCACTATACCGCATAGATAGCTATCTGTAGCGAACTGCAAACATCCAGGGCTAAAACTGCAAACAAGGCGATTTTGAAACCACATTATTTGCAAATAAGGTTCTGCTCAAAACGACATTATTTGCAAATGAAACTGCA
>NZ_JACJQW010000053.1:0-35560 GCF_014696905.1 Nostoc sp. FACHB-190 | reverse complement strand
CTCCAGTTTATCGACTACTTTAATCAAACAATGGCTAAACCTTTTCAGTGGACTTATAAGGGCAAAGTTTTGGCTCTTTAATGGTCTGCTTATTTCCGCCTTGCTGTACTAGTGGTAAAGATTCATCAATTCGCTGTTGTAATTCTGGCAAACGTTCTAAATTGCGATCGCTACGTGGTAACTCCATTCGTGTTTTTAGCAAACTATAACCCAATTCCGCTAAAATTTCGTCTGCTTCATAAGGCATTTCAAAATAGGAGCGAAATGTGTAAGATTGCCCTTCTTGCAAAAGATGAGGACGAGTCATATTTTTTTGTTTGCAGCTACACATTAAATTACTATTCAATTTTAACGCGAACCGCCAAGGCGCAGAGAGGAGATTATTTGAGTTTAGCGATCGCACCTCTATTTACTAACATTTTACCTGTCAATAAATCCTTAACTGTTACTACTAACACCCGTTGTTCGTTGACTTCAAATTGCGCTTCGATTCTGTCGATTCCGGTTTGTCCTGGTGGTTCAAGATAAGCGACACATACTTGTTGATGATGGGTTTCTAGGGAACGATAGCTATCTTGTTTGATTAAGTGACTACTCGTCATTCTGCCTTGTGCATCATAAGCAACTTCCGCTTGGGAAACTTCGGCTACTTCACCGATGTCAAGGCGAATTTCTCGCTGTCCTTCGGTGGCTACTTGCAAAGTTAAAGCTTCAGAACGCGCCCCTGGATATTTTGCTCCTTTTTCAATTAAAGTCAAATAAGAATAAGTTTTACTGTGGGGTTCCCAAAGGCGAATCGCGTAACTGTGGCGGAGATAATCATCAATGGCTGTCATTTTGCTTAATGCTAATGCGCCATGTGCGACAGCTTCAAAGGGTTTATCTAACTTGACTTTTTGTCTACCAAAATAAGAAATTACTAATTGTTGAATGGCGGGGATTTGACAAGTACCGCCGACAAGTAACACTTGTTCTATAGATGATTTACTGATACCTTTAGTAAGTGCGATCGCTAATACTTCATCGATGGCTTGTCTTAACTGTTCTAATAATTGTTGATTTTCTAAAATTTCGCCTAACTCTTCCCGATGTAACTGCAATTCATGGGACATGAAATTTTCATCATCAAACCAAGCTTCCTTGGCTAAATCTGTTGCTGAAAGTTGAATTTTTACCCTTTCTGCTACTTCCAATAAATTCATAAAACCGATTTCCCCGACTTCCTCACGGGAAGAACCGATTTTGTGTAAATAATGTTCTACAATCCAAGTATCAATATCGACACCGCCAATAAAAGCATCCGACTTGGCGAGAACTTCCGCGCGTATGGCTTGCTGTTCGGCTGCAACACTCACAGTCCGCACTAAACTTAAATCCAGAGTTCCGCCACCAAAATCCACCACCAAAACCACACTACCAGGACGCTTGACGGCATAACCAAGGGCGGCGGCTGTTGATTCATCCACAATTTGTACTGTCGGCATATTGAGTTTATCGCCCAAATCCCGAAACCAATCAAGATACCTTTCAAATGCACCCACAGGAACGGTAAAAATAACGTGACTTGGCTGCAACTGCTGTTCAACTTGCTGCCAAATCTCCTTCAAAAACAATTCTGAAATGATCTCTGCACTATAACTATTACCATCCAACAGTCGTGGAGGCGGGACAAAATCCGCCGCTAAGTCTCGTTTAAAAGCCCGAAAACAGCGTTCCGGCTGGGCAAATCCCAAGCGTTTAGCGCGTACCGCTTCACCAAACAAAATGCTATTTTGTCCCTCAACAAACACCAAACTTGGTACAACACTTACCTGTTCCGTCCCCACCTCAAACCGCCGCGACATCCCCTCAAATCGCAAAGTCCGCGGTCTTTGGGTAATCAAATCCGTGGTACAAACAACAGTATTACTCGTACCAAAGTCAATTATTACTGTAGTCATTAGTTATTAGTCATTTGTCATTGGTCATTGTTACAGACTTATCCCCCTCGTCTCCCTTGTCCCCCTTGTCTCCCTCATCCCCCTCTCTTCACCTCCCCCCCGGCAAAGTCCGACTCACCTTAGCAGGGCAAAGAATTCTCCCTTGATGCTGATAGCCGACAAATCGGATGTAAACCAATTCACCTTCAGTAATATCAGCTTTGTCTGGTTGATGAAGTTGGGAGTTATAAGGTACTTGTTCCCAAGGTTTACCAATGAGTTCGTAACCCCATTTACCAAGGAGGTTATCTAGAGGGGTAAACATGGAAAGCAGATTTTTTGCAGGTAATTCGGGTTTCACACTCACCATTTGATGAATGCTGGGATAGTTGGTTAGTAATGTCTGCAATTGTTCAAAGGTGGTAACGCGCAACTCTTCGGTGAGTCGAAGTTGCTGCTGTTGCAATTCTTGATGCAGTCGCAAGCCTTCTTGGTGTAGTGCTTCTTTTTCAGCAGTAATTTGGGCTAGTTTTTGGGCTAATTCTGAGTATTTATCTTGCCAGATGAGGATTTCAGCTTCTAGGAGTTGAATTTGAGATTGTTTGTTGAGTTGCAGGATTTTCGCACCATTGATCATTAGAATTATCAACAGTGGCGAAAAAGTTGCGATCGCCATCACAACCAAGCTTTCTACAGAAAACATTCCGATATCTTGGATATCTGCAATCATTTCCGCCCCTCCTATTTTTGCTTGAGAGACTGTTGTTCTGTTCCTGTAAAGTTTTCTTCTCCTTCGTAATATTCAGGAAGCAGTTCTTGGCTTTCTACCTCTCCTAAAGCACCCTCAATTCCCGATGTTGCATTGGTACAACTTACACCAGAACCATTAATCACAGTCTCGGTAATTTTGCCGTCTTTACCAATGCGATACTCAATTTTTTGATACTCTGCCATAACTCAAATATTGATATTTTCTAGGTTTTACAGAACTACTTAGCTACTTTGTTGTATCACTTCTGCTAGTAAACGGCAATTGTCAAAAAAAGTCTGCTTTGGCGAGTAGAGCTTGAGTGTTGAAAACCTACCACTTATTGGCTGCTCTACCTCTAATTAATATAGGTTGGGGAATAGTTGTAAATTTATCAACTGATCCCAAGGAATAATCATCTAATTTAAAATCAGCGAAGGGCTGATTGATTAACCGATATCTAAGAGCTTCATCAACAATTACCCCTTTAGATTTCTTGCGTATCCCAATAATGATAATACTGCTTTGATAATCTGTTATATCTTGATTAGATGGGCATTTACCGCGCTGAAATTGACCAAGATTTAATAAACGATAACCTTTGACACTGGATGTATTTTTAAATAATTTTTGGGATAATAATTGCAGTTGCTTGGCACGTTCGAGGGCGAGACGTTGGGCAACAACTAAATTACCTTCACAAGTTGCTGTCCCCACAGAAATAATTTCTGTAGGGTATTCCATAATTTTCTGAATACCTTCTTGTTCAAGATTTAACTTTAAAAAATCAACACTTACAACTTGGTCATTATATTTAATTTGGAAACTGCTATTTAACAGCCATTTATATTCTGTTGATAAAATAGCAATGCTAAATTCTGCGGTTTTACCTTGACTATCTCTACCTTCTTGATAACCAAAAAACTCGATTTTACCTTTTGCTTCAGGGGCTTGGGTTTGGGTAATGAGGGTAGAAATTTTAGGCGATCGCATCCCCAAAGCCATGACACTAATTACACTTAATGACACCATTAATGCTGCTAAAAATGCAATTAAAGGCAGCTTATCTCCTATTTCTGTTTTGGCAACTGTAGGAGAAAAATATTTTTCTTGTAGATTACTAGTTAAATTTAACTGAACATACTGTTGTTCAATTTCTCCCAACTGCTGCAATATCTCTTGAGCATTTTTGGGTCTGTCTGTAATTTGAGTTGCCATTAACCAGTCAACTAAATCTAATAAACCTGGTGAGACATGAGAGGCAAAATTGCGCCATTGCAGCAAATTTTTCCGTGCATCATACATATCTAAAGGATGTCGCCCGGTTAATAAAAATGCAAAGGTGCGTCCCAAGGCAAAAAAATCTGATTGTGGTACGGCTTGACCTTGCATTTGTTCTAATGCACCATAGCCCGATGAAATAATTGATGTCATTTCACCACCATGATTAAATTGCGCCAGATATTGCCTGCTGACTGCTTGCGATGTGCCGAAATCAACTAAAACTAATTGCCCATTAGACCGCAGTTTAATATGAGATGGTTTAATATCTTGATGCAGATATTGTTTGCTGTGTACCAAATTTAAAATTTCGGCTAATTGTTGCAACCATGCAATAGCTTGGGTTTGAGAAATAGGACGATATTGTTGTTGATTCATCCACTGTTCTAAATCCCAACCATCGATTTTTTCCATCGCTGTGCAGTGTAATATCAAACCATCGCGCGTTTGATATTGAAAATAACCATCAACTTTAGGAATTCCGGGATGATGTAATTGACCTAAAACAGTCGCTTCTTGTTGAAAAATCTTAATAGCTGCTGCGTCATTTGACAGTTCCTCGCGCAGTACCTTGAGGATGTTTGGCGTATCGTTGGTGTGTGCTTCATAGACTTTGCCAAAGCCAGTTTTGTCACTCAACAAGCGAATGACACGGTAACGCCCCGGTAATTCTAACGGAGAACCACAACTTTGACAGAAGCGGTGTTTATCGTTATCTTGATTGTTCGGTTTAGGACAAACTGGATTTATACAAAGGCTCATGGGAAGTCAAAAGTCAGAAGTCAGAAGTCAAAAGTCAAAAGTCAAAAGTCCAGAAATTTTGACAAATGACTAATGACCAATGACCAATGACAAATTACTCATTTACACTCTGCTAAAAAAGCAGCCACAGTCCGGTTAAATGAGTCGGGTTCAGTCAGAAAAGGCCAATGATTTCCCGGAACTTGACACAGGCGTAAGTTTTTCAGATTGTTTTTATAGGGTTTTAATTGCCATTCTTGGCGGTTGAGACCTTTATCGGACTTGACAAACAAGGCGGGTGTATCGATGGGGTTGATAAAGCCCGGTACGCGCATCACATCTTCAAAAATGCCATCACGGGCGGCTATGGTGAACTTACTACCCCAACTCCCATCGGGTTTTTGTTCGATTCCCCCTTGAAATACCTGCTGTTGTAGTTCGTTCCAACCTTGATATTGGTTTAATTGTCGGGCGATTTGTTCGGCTTCAACATAACTAGCAAATGGCCCCATCCCTTTGAGAAAGGATAAAAAGCGGTACAAGAAGGGAAAAGTCGCCTTGAAGAATTCGGGCATTTTCCAGATGAAAATCGGGTCAACCAAAACCATACTCCGCACTCGCTGGGGGTTTTGCCTAGCCCAGATTACAGCTAATTTACCAGTCCAGGAATGACTTACTACATGGGCGGAAGACCATCCCAATTTATCCATGAGGGCTTCGAGGTCAGCGATCGCACTTTCAAAGCTATAATCTTTTTCTGGTTTGCTGCTTTCACCATGACCGCGCATATCGGGCGCAACTATGTGGTAATCTGTCGCTAAATATGCGCCCAAGCTAGACCAAACAAGTGCATGGTCGCCTAAACCATGTAACAACAACAAAGGTTCTTGACCTTGATTCCACTCTAAATAAGAAAGTTGAATATCAGATTTAACTAAGGTTTGTCGTCTAGAGATCATTGTCAATCTACCTTTGGAGAGATAGCTTTGCGATTATATAGTACTGCGAAAAGCTCTACCTGCTAAAGATCAGCCTGAATAGTTAGGTAAACCTAGCCGTCCCCAGCACCAAATTTCATCACCTACACGGAGTCATCCATTGCTTACATAACTTTATATAACACTTTTATTAACTCACCCCTCATCACTGCTTGCTATGTCATACTAGGAAGTGAGAGTTAATTCGGCGACCGCGTTTGTTTTTATTATTGACAGGCTTTTTCCTTTTGGTATTTACAGACTTTTCTCCGAAACCTAAATCTCTACACATCTATGATTTCGGAGACAATCTATGTCAGTTTATGTAGGCAATCTTTCTTATGAAGTTACAGAAGATAGTCTGAGTGCTGTTTTTGCAGAATATGGCTCAGTCAAGCGTATCCAGTTACCTACAGACCGTGAAACAGGTCGGATGCGTGGTTTTGGTTTTGTGGAAATGGGTACAGATGCTGAAGAAACAGCAGCTATTGAAGCCCTTGATGGCGCTGAATGGATGGGACGCGACCTCAAAGTAAATAAAGCTAAACCAAAAGAAGATAGAGGTTCATTTGGCGGTGGTAATCGTGGTGGCGGGGGCTACGGTGGTAGAAATCGCTACTAAGGCTTTATCAAATTAGCTCTTGCAGCTAACCCATTAATCCAGCATCCGAATTGCATTTATTACCGGCTTAGGCAGAAATGCTTGAGCCTTTTTAATACAAAACTGGGCTGGAAAATCAGCTAATACCATTTTGGATTTTAGATTTTGGATTGAGAAAGTGTTTACTGGTAAGCTTTTGGGCAATCCATTTGTCGCAATCATTCTCCAATTTGGTATAAAATCTAATTTCTGGAGTTCTCTATGTCAAACTCAACCCCTCCCGTTGAGCCTGCTGTTTTAGTTACTATTATTGGTGAAACTGTCCTGAAAGACCGGATTGTGAAGCTTCTCAAAAGCCATAACGTCAGTGGCTATACAATTAATCAAGTGCAAGGTGAAGGCGGTCACGGAAGACGCTTGGCAGACTTAGCAGGCTACAACACTAATATCGAAATCAAGACCATAGTTTCATTAGAAACATCAGATGCAATCCTTTGTGTCCTCAAACAAGAGCAAGGTCAGCACGCTTTAATTGCTTTTCGCCATAATATAGAAGCATTTTATTGATTAAATTTTTCTCAGGTATTCTTTAGAGATATGTAGTCTTATACAACCACGACCAGTACTAGTACAACAAGTCAAAAGGAAAAACCTTTAATATTAGATGGCTGAATGTCATATCCACTAACATTCCAGAATCGAGAATCGTGTTTTTCCAAATAACCAATTACCAGGTGTATCAAGTATGGAAGCTACTGAAAACTTAATTCCCGAATTTGAAAAATTATTTAGACAAAAATTACAACTAAATAATTGTAAACTTAGAAAAAAAAGACAAGAGAATAATTACGAAATCATTACTCCTGCTAAAGACATTTTTTTGATGTACTGGAGTAACTTCCCAGAAATTAAGTTGGTATATCAGGCTGTAGGAATACGCACACAGCAGACTGTAGTTTACGAGCGAGCTATTCGCGCTCATATTGACTTTTGTGTGAGTAGTATCTAAGCCATTCAGCGTTCTCTAGGTCTTATATAGTGCTGATAGCAACTATCTTAAATTTACAGCACTTTTAAAGTAAGTGAGGCACATCATGAGTAATGAGTAATAAGTAAATTTCTTACTCATTACTCATTACTTTTTTCAATCAGTTGCTGTACTTCATCAACATCGAATCTGCTGTGCTACCAGCACCTACCATAAAAAACTACTTCGGTTTCATGCTTTACCTAGTAAAACACTGAAGATATTTTAAACAGGCATAATTTGAACAACTAGTGCGCGTTTATCAAGGGACTGGACTTTACCAGCTTGACCCAAATCATTAACAATACGGTCTAGCATATCCCCAGCCTGCTGACGATATTGATTTTCTCGACCCCTTAAACGAATAGCAAATTTTACTGAATCGCCTTTACTTAACCACTGAAGTGCTTGACTAATACGCAAATTATAATCACCCGCACCAACATTCGGACGGAAGCGAACTTCTTTTACAGTAGGTCTAGCACTTGAACTTTGGCGTTTCTTCTTTTGATACTGAAGTTTGCCATAATTGAGAATCTTAGCTACTGGAGTATCTTCGTTCTGGGAGACTATTACTAAGTCAAGCTCAACACTTTCGGCTAACCTGAGAGCCTCAGAAGTGGCTATCAAACCACGATTATTATTTTCATGGTCAATCAAGAAGACTTGAGGTGACTTAATTTGCGAGTTAATTAGCTGCTTTTGGACTACGATAATTTTTTCCTCTCAATTATTCAACGACTTTGCTTTGCTTTGCAAGTATTACTAAGGTAACACAAGTACTATCTCTCTTTCTTCAGCCATCTGGCAGAAAATACAGAATGTTGATTTGCCATAGAATCTTAGTTTATTGTGGCAAGTTATCTGTGTTGAGTTCTCCACCAGCATCTACTGTTCCTGAATCCTTGACATCACTGCTTAATACTTCTTTAGTAAAATATTTTAAAGTTGAAGCTAAAGCTAATTGAGCAGCTACGTTATAAGCAAGTTCTTGAGAAATTTCTGGTTGTTGATGTAATAATGTCTCAACAAAGCTTTCAAAATCACGCATTACGGAATATCTGTGTAATGCTGCTTTTTTATCGATAAGATTAAATTTTTCATCAATTTTCTCTTTCGCTTCTTTTTCTGCTTCCTCAACAGAATTAGCAAATCCACTGTTATGACACAGTTCGCCATAAATCTTGTAGTAATAAGCTTTGCGGCTTAATGATTCCTCTGCAATGATGATTGAATGGAATTTGTATTCAATTCTGTAATTATTAGGTTCCATAAATAATTTTACATAATTAACGAAAAGTTGTTTTGGAGCTAAGATATAAGCCTATAGGAATCCGCTTTGATTGTTGAAATTATCTGTAAAAGCTGGGAGTGGGGAGTAGAAAAGAGCATTTTGTGGGTGTACTGATTTTTTTCAGAAATCAAATATGAGTCCTATATTGCTACTAAAATAAATTGAATGCACCAATTTAAATCTCATCTTCCAGATTAACATGAGATTTAAAAACTTTACAGAATATATTTATTCAACTTGATTTAATTATTTCCTGTTGAGTTTATCTCATAAATATTTCATCGTTGCATTCGCCAAATTTTGATACTTTTGTCACTACTACCACTAACTAAGGTTTGGGAATCGGGGCTAAAAATTACAGAATAAACAGTCGTAGTATGACCCGTCAATGTCTTAATTAGTTTACCATCACTCAAATTCCATAATTTAATTGTGGTATCACCGCTACCACTGGCTAAAGTTTTACCATCTGGGCTAATGGCAACAGCAAAAACATCTGCGTTATGACCTGTTAGTGTCTGAATTAATTCACCTGTTGCTAAATTCCAAAGTTTAATGTTTTTATCGTTACTACTACTGACTAAAGTCTGTCCATCTCTACTAATAGCGAGAGAAATCACAGCATCATCATGAGCAGGAATTGTCTGAATTAGTTCACCAGTTGCTAAATCCCAAAATTTAATGGTTTTATCATTACTACCACTAACTAATGTTTTGCCATCAGGACTAATTGCTAATGACATTACAGAACTAGTATGGCTACGAAGAGTCTTAATTAACTGACCAGTTTTTAAGTTCCACAGCTTGATAGTTTTATCACCGCTACCACTAGCTAAAGTTTGTCCATCGGGTGTAATCGCTATTGACCAAACAGCACCTTCATGTCCCTTAAGCTTGTGAATTAATTGCCCAGTTGCCAAGTTCCAAATTTTAATGCTCTGGTCATTACTACTACTGGCTAAAATTTGGTCATCTGGACTAATAGCCAAAGCAATTACGCCACTATTATGAGCCGAGATTTCTCGAATTAAACTGTTATCTGCTAAGTTCCAAAATTTGATGGTTTTATCACTACTCCCACTCACTAAAGTTTTACCATCTTGAGTAATTGCTAGGGTTTTAACGTAGTTAGTATGAGCGTTAAGAGTTTTATCTAGTTGCAGATGCTCGATTTGGTTATGATGTAGAAATGGCAGTTTTGGTAATTGAAATAAACCATAACTCAATACTCCGCCAAAAAACAAGAGAGTAGCAAAAGTGATGATTCTAGGAAATCTAGAAGTCTGGGTGGTTTTGGGTATGGTTGCCTGTTCTAGTTGGATTAGCTGCTGTAAAATAATTTCCGCAGTTTGTGGCCTATCTGCGGCTTTTCTCGCCATTAAATTATCTAAGAAATCGGCAAATTTTGGTGACACATTGGCAGATGAACGCCAGTTTAAAACATCTTCACGAGCGTTGTAAAATCTCAGTGGATATTGTGCCGTGAGTAAATAAACAAAAGTCCTACCAATAGCGAAAAAATCTGATTGGGGGACAGCTTGACCACTGGCTTGTTCTGGTGCAGTATACCCGGCTGAAAATACTGCTGTAATGCGATTACCTTCGCCTAATTTGGCTAAATAAGTATGGGTAGCATCTCTCGCAGTGCCGAAATCAATTAACACTAATTGACCATTATTTCGCAGCATGATGTTGGCTGGTTTGATATCACGATGAAACCAGCCTTGACTATGGACTATATTTAAGATTTCAACTAATTGCTTTAACCAAGCGATCGCCTGTTTTTCTGAAATCGGTTGATAACTTTGTTGTTGTAACCATTCTTCTAAATTAACTCCATCAATTTTCTCCATTACTAAACAATGGAGTTTGAATCCATGACTGGTTTGATATTGAAAATAACCGTCAATCTTGGGGATTCCTGGATGATTTAATTGACTCAAAACATTGGCTTCTTTCTGAAAAAGTTCCACTGCTTTAGAATGGTCGTTGAGGTGTTCTTTTAAAACTTTGAGAATTTTGGGCGTATTTCTGGTGTAAACTTCATAGATTTTGCCAAAGCTAGTTTTATCACTTAACAGGCGCATAACCCGATAGTGGTCTTCTAGAAGTATTTGGGAACCACAACTTTGACAAAAGCGGTGATTATCATTCTCCGGGTTTTGTGGATTAGAACAAAAGGGGTTGATGCACAGGCTCATATCAAGCTACAGGCAGAATGTATCAGTAGTATACGTTGTGTTGAGTTTAGAGTCATTTGTTATAAGTGAATCTATCTAACTTATCACCCCAACTCGGTGTTTTTACGCTATAAGAATAATAATGGGGACTAAGAAAGTAAGAAACACTCTGCGACAATCTCTGTCTGTCTTTCGCTACAGTGGACGGGCGATAAATTTAGTGTGGACTACCAGCCGTGGTTTGACGTTGAGTTTGGCGACGTTAACTTTAGTGGCTGGACTTTTACCAGCTGCGATCGCCTACATCGGTAAACTGATTGTAGATGCTGTATTATTGGCGGCGCAAGGTAATGTAGTCACTGGTTATCACCCTTTATGGTATGTTGCTTTAGAAGCGATCGCAGTTATTTTATTAGCCGGTAGTCAGCGCGGGTTGCTTATTTGTCAATCTTTACTGCGAGTTTTACTTGGTCAACGGGTAAATGTTCTCATCTTAGAAAAAGCCCTGACTTTAGAACTGCATCAGTTTGAAGACTCAGAATTTTACGATAAACTCACCAACGCTAGGCGCGAAGCCTCTGTTCGTCCCCTTTCTCTCGTCAACCGCACATTTGGCTTAGTCCAAAACGCCCTTTCTCTCGTTACCTACGGCGTGTTGTTAGTGAAGTTTTCCATTTGGGCTGTCATAGTTTTAATTGTAGCAGCCATGCCTGCGTTCATTGCCGAAACTAGATTTGCAGGTGAAGCCTTTCGCTTATTTAGTTGGCGTGCGCCAGAAACTCGTCAACAACACTACATCGAAAATCTCTTAGCACGGGAAGACTTTGCAACCGAAATCAAACTCTACCAGCTAGGAGAAATGCTGTTAGCACGTTACCGCGAAGTTTTTCATCAACTTTTCGGCGAAGACAAAGACTTAACTCTGCGTCGGGGACTGTGGGGATATCTGTTAAGTTTAGTCAGTACCATTGCTTTTTACATTGCCTACGCATGGATAGTTTTAGAAGCCGTGGCGGGAAAAATTTCGTTGGGAGATATGACTATGTATCTCACCGTATTTCGTCAAGGACAGTCCACTTTTTCTAACGCTTTGACTTCCATTGGTGGGATGTACGAGGATAACTTATATTTATCGAATCTCTACGACTTCTTAGAAGAAAAAGTTACTCAACCTTGGGGTTACGCTACCAAAGGTTTGTTTCCTCAAGATGGGATTCGCTTTGAGAATGTCTCTTTTACTTATCCTGGAAGTAATAAACCAGCTTTAAAAAATATCTCCCTACATTTACAACCGGGGGAAAAACTCGCAATTGTGGGCGAAAATGGTTCTGGTAAAACAACTTTAATTAAACTCCTGACTCGACTTTATACACCCGATTCCGGGCGGATTTTATTAGATGGTTTGGACTTACAAGAATGGGATGTTGATATTTTACGGCGGCGCATTGGTGTGATTTTCCAAAACTTTGTGCGTTATCAATTTACAGTGGGTGAAAATATTGGTGTTGGTGACGTTAAAAATCTCGAAGATAAACATCGTTGGCAAATTGCAGCCCAAAAAGGATTAGCCCATTCTTTTATTGAAAAACTACCTCAAAACTTTCAAACTCAACTCGGACGCTGGTTTAAAGGTGGACAAGAATTATCTGGCGGACAGTGGCAAAAAATTGCTCTTGCTCGTGCCTTTATGCGTACCCAAGCAGATATTTTAGTTTTAGATGAACCAACATCGGCTATTGATGCTCAAGCTGAATTTGAAATTTTTAATCATTTTCGTACCTTGACGGAAAATCAAATGGTGTTTTTGATTTCTCACCGCTTTTCTACTGTCAGAATGGCTGACAAAATTGTGGTGATTGAACATGGCGAAGTCAAGGAACAAGGTACCCATGAAGAGTTACTGAAATCGGGGGGAATTTACGCCAAGTTATTCTTGTTGCAAGCAGCCGGATATCAGTAGATTTATAAACCCTTTCTCAACCTACAACGGTATAAACTTGATTATCAAAAGATTAAATCAGGTTAATGGTTAGTTATTATTTTTTACATTCACTGGTAGCATGAAATGATTTGATAATAAATAGTCAACATAATTTCCTCTAGAATTTCAAGCGATCGCCCAGATGGATATTCAAGCGATCGCTCTTCATTCTAACTATTTAGACCTACATAAAAATAGTTAAACATTAGCAGTAAAACAACAGGAAAATGTAATTTTATTTGTGAAATAAATATTAAATTTACAAAATTGGTAATGATTTAGAGACCATTTAGAGAAATTTACGTTTGTTAGCTCATCTATTGGGGAATCTTAACTGTAGAGACATCAGTAATTAGCTACAGAACCATGAATGCAGACGAATACATTCTCAAATTACCCAATATAGCCCTAAGAAGCAGAGAATTACTACCCGAACAACCAGGGATATATTATGTGGTAGATGAAAGTAATGTGATTTGGTATGTAGGACAGGCAAAAAACTTACATAACCGTTGGTTAGGAGATAACCATCATAGACTTGATCAGTTTAAACGGCAGCGTAATAGGCGATTTACTATTTACTATGAATTAGTAAATGAATCAAACCTCGACATTATAGAGAAACAACGTATTGGGCATTATCATCCTCAATTAAATGGAACAGAAGTTAATAGTAAAAAGCTACATCCTACAGAAACACTTTTACGTAAGACACTCATTACTATTGCTCCATACGGATTTATATTAGGTGTCGAACCTCCCAGAAAAGATGATATTAAACTCATAGAATATTCTAAATATTACAGGGATATCTGGAGGATTAATAAATCAGTTTTACCTCTATCAGTGATACATATCTGTATAAACTTAACAGAATTGCTTAAATTATCTCAAGATATATCAACCACAATTAGATTTCTCAAAAAAGTCTTTAGTAAAAGTATTAATTCTTCAGGTAACTGGAATTGCCAAGGTAGTAAAAGGTCTTATCGTCTCAGTGATTTTCTTTTGAGAAGATTGTTAGTAAATGGATTTGCAATAGAAGTATATGTAGTGCGTCAAGAAGTAACATCATATATTCAAAACTATACAATGACTCAACTTGCAGGCATACATATTAAAGCTATTAGTAGTGATTCTCTCAATATACTACAAGAGAAATGTCTACAGAATAATATTGCTGGTTTGTATTTAAAAGATAATATAAGCCACCAGTATTTGTATACAGACCTTTGCCATAGGGCTATCAATAGGTTAAAACCATACACTGAAGATTTAGTTAAAGTACTGTTTAATGAAAGTATAGATAAAAGTAAATTATTAAAATTTCCTCCTCATAAAAATGAAGCTGCTATAAATCTTGGTTTATCTGTTAGGTTGTTAAACCTTATTAAGAGAAAAGAGTATTTAAAAGAAATATTAATAGAACAGGGATTTGACTTAAGCAAATATCAGGTTGATAAGTATTTGGAAGATATACCAAAGGATAATAATTACTATGAGAGTCATCTAAATAAAAATATGACTGTCTATGTTAAATCTTTCTTATATGGCGATTTACGACAATCTATTTATTCATCTAGTATGATATACGGTAAGAAAGGAGCATTTTACCAAAATGCTAATCTCCCTTATATAGATGTTTACCTTGCTTTTCATGTAAATAGAGCATTTTGGTTATTATTTGAAAATTATTTATGTGATTTTGCGAAAGTAAGCCTGTCTGAAACTGAAGGTTATTTAAAAAAATACTATAGCAATCCTACCCCAATTGTGAGAAAATACGTAGACAAAAATCCTTGTTTTATAAGCATTTGAGGCTTATTGAACTCTCATGTATCATTTAGGATTGCTATATATTTCTCCTAAGAAAACTTTAAAGCCTTTATTTTTATCTGTAACTATCAATGGAAGATGGAAAGCTGAACTACCAATAGGCCCCAAAGACAATATGTCTTATCGTGAAGTTACAGAAGTAATTAGCAATCGCTTAAAAAATTGCCAAATCCCTAAACTTAAATTTACATTTAAGTCAATATGAGCTTCCTTACTGGATAGTCAAACCAAAAAAAAGCCCCCCGGTAGTTAGCCGAGGGATTCTGCAAGTCGGTAATTGTCGCATAAAGACATTCGCGGATATCACCATACCAACTTAGACTTGAGGAAATCTGCCAAAATGCCAGATTGGTGTTTGGGTGCAAAATAGTGATTACCTTGACTCTAAAGACCAACTCTCGGTTAATTGGTGAACTCAAGACAGATGTTTCACAATCAAGCTGCAACCACGATTAGAATTTAAGTAAAGAAATATTGCGTAGCTTACGGGCATGAAACGGATCGTCTTAATTGCTGGGTTTGAATCGTTCAACGCTGACTTATACAGGAAAGCGGCTGCTGTGGCTGAATCTCGCTGTCCTGATTTAGACATTCGCGTGTTTAGCGATCGCGATATTATCAGTAAGCGTGCGGAAGTAGAAACAGCACTAGATGGCGCTGAGGTATTTTTTGGCAGCTTATTATTTGATTATGACCAAGTTGTGTGGTTGCGCGATCGCCTTGCTCAAGTTCCCATCCGGCTTGTGTTTGAGTCAGCCTTGGAATTGATGAGTTTAACCAAATTGGGAGACTTTGCCATTGGTGACAAACCAAAAGGAATGCCCAAACCAGTTAAATTCATCCTCGACAAATTCAGCAACGGACGCGAAGAAGACAAACTCGCAGGTTACATCAGTTTCTTAAAAATCGGCCCGAAACTTTTAAAATTCGTTCCAGTGCAGAAAGTCCAAGACTTACGCAACTGGTTAATTATCTATGGTTACTGGAATGCTGGCGGCCCCGAAAACGTCGCTTCTTTATTCTGGACATTAGCCGAAAAATATTTAGGCTTAAAAATTGGCGACATTCCCCCACCAGTCGAAACCCCCAACATGGGATTACTCCATCCCGGCTATCAAGGGTTTTTTGAAACGCCAAAAGCATACTTGGAATGGTATGAGAAGAAGGGAACAGGAAAGAAAAATACCCAATCCCCACTCCCGGTTGGTGAGCGGAGCCGAACCACCACTCCCCACTCCCCAATTGTGGGAATTTTGCTTTACCGCAAACACGTCATCACCAAACAACCATATATTCCCCAACTAATTCGCCGCTTTGAAGCAGCTGGGTTAATTCCCTTACCCATTTTCATCAACGGCGTAGAGGGACACGTAGCAGTACGTGACTGGATGACAACCGACTACGAACAGCAACAACGCCAACTAAATAATATTGACACCCCTTCACTTTCCCCAGATGCAGTTAAAGTTGATGCCATAGTTTCTACCATTGGCTTTCCTTTAGTGGGTGGCCCGGCTGGTTCAATGGAAGCAGGACGGCAAGTAGAAGTAGCCAAGCGCATCCTGACTGCGAAAAATGTACCCTACATTGTCGCCGCACCCTTATTAATCCAAGATATCCATTCTTGGACACGCCAAGGTGTCGGCGGCTTACAAAGTGTAGTTTTATATGCTTTACCAGAACTCGATGGGGCAATTGATACCGTTCCCCTCGGCGGTTTGGTAGGCGAAAATATTTATCTGGTTCCTGAACGGGTACAGCGATTAATTGGTAGAGTCAAAAGCTGGGTTGCTTTACGCCAAACACCAGCATCGGAACGGAAAATTGCCATTATTTTATATGGTTTCCCTCCTGGTTATGGTGCAGCCGGCACAGCTGCATTGTTAAATGTGCCTCGCAGTCTAATTAAATTCCTTCACGCACTTAAAGACCAAGGTTATAACGTTGGCGACATCCCAGAAGATGGGGAAGAATTAATTCGCCAAGTGAAAGCAGCTGATGAAGAAATGGAAAGATGGGAAGTAAATCAACCTTTTCCTGATTCAGCCAATACTGTTAATGCAAGAAAATTAGAAAAATGGTTAGGATATCTCCGCACATCTCGCGTTGAAAAACAATGGAAATCTTTAACAGGTAGCGGGATTAAAACTTATGGCGATGAACTACATATTGGTGGAGTGCAGTTAGGAAATGTCTGGATAGGTGTACAACCACCGTTAGGCATTCAAGGCGACCCGATGCGGTTAATGTTTGAACGCGATTTAACTCCGCATCCTCAATATGCGGCTTTTTATAAATGGTTGCAAAATGAGTTGCAAGCTGATGCTGTGGTTCACTTTGGAATGCACGGTACAGTGGAATGGTTGCCGGGTTCGCCTTTAGGAAATACAGGTTATTCTTGGTCGGATATTTTGTTAGGTGATTTGCCTAATCTATATATATATGCAGCGAATAATCCTTCGGAATCAATTTTGGCGAAGCGTCGCGGTTATGGTGTGTTAATTTCGCACAATGTACCGCCTTATGGGCGTGCAGGTTTGTATAAGGAATTGGTGGCGTTGCGCGATTTAATTGCGGAGTATCGAGAAGATCCGAAAAAGAATTATGTGTTGAAGGAAGGGATTTGTAAAAAGATTGTTGATACGGGTTTGGATGTCGATTGTCCGTTTGAGGATACGAAAAAGTTGGGCATTCCTTTTACGCCAGAAAATATCAGAATGTTTAGTGGTCACGCTTTTGATGATTATCTGGTGAAGTTGTACGAATATTTGCAGGTTTTAGAAAATCGGCTGTTTTCTTCTGGGTTGCATATATTAGGTGAAGCACCAAATGAGGAGGAGATGGCGGCTTATTTGGAGGCTTATTTTGGAAACGAACCGCAAAGACGCGAAGGGCGCAAAGAGGAAGAGATAAAGATAAGAGGTTTACTGGAGAGGACTACTGATGAGTTAACTAATCTCTTGCGGGGGTTAAATGGTGAGTATATTCCGCCTGCGCCTGGTGGTGATTTGCTGCGTGATGGGGCGGGTGTTTTGCCAACGGGTAGGAATATTCATGCGTTAGATCCTTATAGAATGCCTTCGCCTGCGGCGTATGAAAGAGGTAGGGAAATTGCCCAGAAAATTATCGCCCAGCATTTACAAGAACATGGGAAATATCCTGAGACGGTGGCGGTGTTGTTGTGGGGTTTAGATGCAATTAAAACTAAGGGTGAGTCGTTAGGAATTCTGCTGGAGTTGGTTGGCGCTGAACCTGTGAAGGAAGGTACTGGCCGAATTGTCCGTTATGAATTGAAACCTTTGGCTGAGGTGGGACATCCCCGCATTGATGTGTTGGGTAATTTGTCAGGAATTTTCCGCGATAGTTTTGTGAATATCATCGAATTGTTGGATGACTTGTTTTTCCGTGCGGCTGAGGCGGATGAGTCGGAAGAACAGAATTTTATTCGGAAACACGCTTTAGCTTTAAAGGCACAAGGTGTAGAAAATGCTTCGGCGAGATTATTTTCTAATCCTGCGGGTGATTTTGGTTCTTTGGTAAATGATAGGGTTGTTGATGGTAATTGGGAATCTGGGGAAGAGTTAGGTAATACTTGGCAAAGTCGGAATGTGTTTAGTTATGGCAGACAAGATAAAGGTCAAGCTAGACCAGAGGTGCTGAATCAGTTGTTGAAAACAAGCGATCGCATCGTCCAAGAAATCGATTCGGTAGAATATGGTTTAACCGATATTCAGGAATATTACGCCAATACAGGCGGTTTGAAAAAAGCAGCCGAAAAACAAGGCGGTAAAAAGGTAACTACCAGCTTTGTGGAAAGTTTCTCTAAAGACACCACCCCCCGCAACCTAGAAGATTTGCTGCGGATGGAGTACCGCACAAAATTGCTAAATCCCAAATGGGCGCAAGCGATGGCAAATCAAGGTTCTGGCGGCGCGTTTGAAATTTCGCAACGGATGACAGCCTTAATTGGTTGGGGTGGTACTGCTGATTTTAAAGATGATTGGGTATATGACCAAGCCGCAGATACCTACGCTTTAGACCCAGAAATGGCTGAGAAATTACGCCAAGCCAACCCCGAAGCTTTCCGCAATATTATTAGCCGAATGTTAGAAGCATCGGGGCGCGGTTTTTGGGCAGCTGATCAAGATAAGTTGGATAAGTTGCGTCAGTTATATGAATTAACTGATGAAGAGTTAGAAGGCGTGACAGTTTAGAAAATGCCAATTTCATGAATAGCTTAAATGAGTTCTGTAATATAATCTTTCAGTAATTCAATTAGCTCTTCTTTACTCAACATATTTTCTGCAACTTGCATTGTTAATTCATAAGCTTGTTCTGGTGACATATTCAATTCATAATCATTCAGATTCAAAAATGTCACCATCACATCAAAAGCAGTACGCTTATTACCATCTACAAAAGCATGGTTATGAGTAATATGAAACAAGTATGCTGCCGCTTGTTCAACAATTGTAGGATGTAAAAGCTCACCTGCAAAAGTGGCTTGGGGTTGATAAATAGCCGAATCTAGCAAGCCTTCATCGCGTAGACCCAATGAGCCACCATATAAATTAATCTGCTTACTATGTATACTTAAAACATCTTGTTTTTCAATAAATTTAGGACTATGCAAGATTTCTGTACACCCAATCCCATTTTTTCGTAGATGCCAAAGAAATTAGCATAGCCTCTGATTCCTTGGGAGTAATATCTTCCAAAGCCAA
Organism: Nostoc sp. FACHB-190; assembly: GCF_014696905.1. NCBI lineage: Bacteria > Bacillati > Cyanobacteriota > Cyanophyceae > Nostocales > Nostocaceae > Nostoc > Nostoc sp. FACHB-190. The sequence goes on along the minus strand of NZ_JACJQW010000053.1, from coordinate 16,251 downwards.
ATTTTTTAATTTCTCTTCAGCTAGTATGTTGATTAGTAAACCAGCTTTGATTAAGGCTTGTATTGCATATTTTATACTTTCTTCAAGAATATATTTTTCATTATGGTTATAAAATTCAGATTCAGCTTCATTTTTAATTAACCTGTATAAATTTTCAGCATCTGTAATGAGATTGGCCAAAATTATCTTTCCTTGTTTAAAAAAAATTAAATCTGAGAATTGATCAAAAATTTCTTTAAATAGAAGATTATATTTCACAAAAATCAAAACTAGTAATTGTCCTTGCTGTACTTGTTCCTTTAATACATCACCAAGATGACTCAATTTGCTGAGTTTGCTCTGTAGCCGCGTCAACTCTTCCTGAATTTGACTTAGAGATATTTGCCGACTATTTGCGAACTCGTATAATGCTGCTATTGTTTCATCTCGCGGATCTGGTTCATTCAGGCATTTCTCAAGTGTTTCTATGTTCTTTTGAATGCTTGCAATTGTTTCTTGTGAGAATATAAAGCTGTTTACCATTATTTATGTACTGGCTTGTTTAACTATAAACTTTGCCTATAACTATTTTAGCGGCTCTTCAGCTATTTGAATTTTTATTCATCTCTATCGCAATCCTAAATGATTTACAAACATCTATCTCCCTTGTGTACCTTGTCTCTCTAAATAAAGTCTCTTTTTCCGACTATTCACTCTCACCACTGTAATTTAAAGGCAGTTTAACTATTACCGTAGTCCCCACATCTTGTTGACTTTCTAAGCTAATTTCACCACCATGTAAGTCTACACACTGTTTCACCATCGCCAGCCCTAAACCTGTTCCTTGAATTCTCCGCGCATTACTCGCCCTGTAAAAAGTTTGAAATAAGTTAACTTGGTCGGTTTCTGGAATACCTATGCCCTCATCTTTAACCTGAAAAATTGCCATATCATCTTCCAAAGTTAAATTAAACCAAATATGACTTTGTGGCGGAGAATATTTCACAGCATTGGAAATTAAATTAGTCAAAATACAATAAATTAATTCCTCATCCATATAAATTAAATTACATTCTCCTGCATAATTAAAAATAATATTTTTCTGTCCTGCCGCTTTCATTTGCATTACTTCTGTAATTTCTTGACAAAAGCTAATCAAATTTAAAGGCGCAGGTTTATACGCTAATTTGGCAGTTTCACTTTTACTCAGAAATAAAACTTCATCTAATAACTGCAACATGTGATTGAGAGCATCTTGCACACGCTCGAAATAAATATTTCTTCGTGCCTCATCCATATTATTTTGATTTTGCAAAATATCTATAGCAGTTCTAATTGTAGTCATCGGGTTACGAAACTCATGGGAAACCATCGCCACAAAATTAGACTTTAGCTCATTAAGTTGTTGTTCTTTTGCTAACGCTTGACGGCTAATTTCTTCACTTTCTCTTAACTTATTGAGAATTTCTTCTCGTTCAATAGCATAGCGAATAGCCTGGACTAACCTTTGGATAGTAATTTGGTCTTTGACTAAATAATCTTGAGCGCCTTCTGCTAAAGCCTGCATTGCTAATTCTTCATCATCAATTCCTGTTAAAATCACTACAGGAATATCTGGAACTGCGGCTCGATATGTCTTCAAAGTCTCTAGCCCAAAAGAATCTGGTAGTCCCAAATCTAACAAAACGACATCAAATTTTTCTCTTCGGGGATTTATCTTCTCCAACTCATTTACTTTAGAATTATTCTCTGATAAACTTAAATTTATCGCTTCAGATAATTGTTCAACATGCAGCATTTCTAGTTTATGTTGAACTGTATGAGCAAATACTTGATGTAATAGTTTGGCATCACTAGGACTATCTTCTACCAACAGAACGCGAATTATCATTTTTTGCATAAAATATATTTATATAAGTTACTGCAATGAGCATTAAATTTCTTGATTGTGAAAATAATGCTCAATCATAATCGATATTGAACAATATAGAAAAATATCTATGAAACTGATAAGTCTGGTGGTAGGGTAACTGCCGTTAACCAAAAATCTTTAATTAAATGCACAACCTCAAGAAATTGATAGACATCAAGGGGTTTGGTTACATAACAATTAGCACTGAGATGATAAGAACGTAGTATGTCTTGTTCATCGGCTGAAGTAGTCAGCACTACAACCGGAATATGCTTCAAATTGGGGTCAGATTTAATTTCTGTCAGCACTTCTCGCCCATCCATCCCCGGTAAATTCAAATCAAGTAAAATTAAATCGGGACGAGGAGCATTAGCAAACTCTCCTTGCTGGCGTAGATAATTCATTGCTGTTTCACCATCTTCTACCCAGTGCAAGTTATTGGCAATCTTGGCATTGACAAAGCCTTTCATCGTGAGATTAGCATCGCTGGGAGAGTCTTCAACTAGCAAAATTTCCACACGCCGATGTACCTGAGTCTTTTCAACACTGTCATTAACCATATATTACACGTCTTTGTTTAAACTTTCTGGGATAGCTGATTCATGAAGAGTGAAGTAAAAAGTTGTACCAACTCCCAACTGAGATTCAGCCCATATATGACCATTGTGACGCTCAACGATTTTTTTACAAATAGCTAAACCAATTCCTGTCCCCGAAAATTCACGCCTGGTATGTAGACGGCGAAAAACTTCAAAAATCCGGTTAAGGTACTGAGATTTAATCCCAATACCGTTATCTTGTACTGAAAATAACCAAATTTTGTGGTTGTGAGTCAAATCTTCTTCCCCTACACCCTTCCACCCCTGCACCTCTACACCCCTACTCTTGTCTACTCTCGCTGCACTTATATGAATTCGTGGCGGTACGTCTTGGCTGCGAAACTTGATAGCATTACCAATCAAATTTTGAAATAATTGGATTAACTGGGTTTTGTCTGCAAGTAGGTTGGGCAATAACTCATAAGTGATCACAGCTTGACTTTCTGCGATCGCCACCTGTAAATTACTCAAAGCCTCACTCAGCACAAGATTGCAATCAGTCAGCGTAAATATTCGACCCCTTGTCCCTATGCGCGAATAAGCCAGCAAGTCTTTAATCAACTGCTGCATTCGTCTCGCACCATCAATAATGTAATCTATATATTCTTGGGCAGAATCATCTAACCTTTCTCGATATTCCTCCACCAATAATTGACTATAGCCAGTTACAGCCCGCAACGGTTCTTGCAAATCATGAGAAGCTACATAAGCAAACTGTTCTAATTCTTGATTCGAGTTTCTCAGTTCCTCATTGAGTTTTTCTAATTCTGCTGTACGTTCCTGAACTTTAACTTCTAATTCGGCTTTGGCTTGTTGTAGTCCTTCCTCTGCGAGTTTGCGGTCTGTAATATCAGTATGAGTTCCTATCCACTCTTGAATTTGGTTATCAGCATCTAATATAGGAACTCCCCGCACAGCAAAAAATCGATAACTACCATCAGCAACTCGCACACGATGTTCCAACTTATAAGGACTTTTCCATTCTCTAGCCTGATTCCATAAAAACTGAGAAAACTCTCGGTCTTCAGGATGAATTGCATTTAGCCATCCCCATACTTGAATTTCTTCCTGAGTTTGACCAGTCAAAGCTATCCATGAGGAATATTCTTGAGGAAAACCTTGAGCATCAGTTAACCATACTGCTTGAGATGTCGCCAGTACCAATGAACGATATCGTTTTTCACTTTTTTCTAAAGCCAGTTCCGCCAACTTGCGCCGCGTAATATCTTGAAAGAAAATTGATAACCCTTCTTGGCTAGGATAGATGCGATTTTCAAACCAGCGATCCCACGGTGGATAATACTCTTCAATCTCAATTACTTTCTGTTCGGACACAGCTTGGTAATAAGCATCATAAAACTTCTGTCCAACGCCTTCGGGAAACTCTTCCCAAATATTCTTTCCAATCAAATCTTCTGGACGACGATTGAAAATTTGTCCCGCCCTTTGATTCACGTAGGTATAACACCAATTTTCATCTAAAGCCACAAAAGCATCAGTGACAGTTTCTAAAAGATTTACCAGCTTTGCTTTAGCTGCTTGCTGTTCTAAAAAAATCGCTTCTGCTGACAAAACTTGATTAATCTGAATTTGCTTTTGCAGTAGTAAATAAACTCCTACTATCAGAACAGCACTCAAACCATATCCTAAAAACACTAAAAAAATAATTTGGATTACACCTTCATCTGTGTTTGCTATCCGCCGCTTTAATAAGTTTTTTTCTTCCCTTTCTATTACTTGCTTGATATTGTTAATTTGATTATCTATATTTATATTTATGGTCTGATTACTTTTAGCAAATTCAATATTTATTGCAAAACTTTTTTGTTGCAAAATTTTAATAGATGTTTCTAGAAAATGAATTTTTTGCGTAATTTTAAGTTCAAGTTGTTGAATTTGCTCTTGTTGTTTAAAGTTATCCCTAGTTAAATTTCTGATAATTTGAATTTGTTGTGATACCTTTCGTTTTTCTTGCTCATAAATTTCTTTATATTTTAACTGGCGGGTGAAAATATAACTGCTGTGTGCAGTTTCGGCATTTCTCAGATAAATGTACAGATGATCTGAAGTTTCTAGCACTTGCTGAGTATGAATAACCCAGTGTTTTTCTTGCATTAACCGCAGAAAACTGATATAAGAAATCACCCCAAAACCACAGAGCAATAATAATGCTAAAGAAAAGCTGACTGCAACAACTTTTGAGGAAAGTCTATTCATGAGCAACTCGCAGGATTGCAGATGATAAATAATATCTAGTCTTTATCAATCATTAACAATGTCATGAATCAAATGATACATCCATTAGGTAAAAATTTCATGCAATTTTTGTGTATATTTAAGATTTATATTTAAATTTGGTTGGTATCATTTTTTCTAAAAATTTGCTGCTTTGACCCTTTGATTATCTATATTAAAAATATATCCAATGATAGATGACAAAATAATATATTAGATTTTTATTTTTCCTGACTCATACCTAATTTACTAAGAATACTCAGCAAATATAAAAATTGAGTGAGTAATTAGCTTTTTATCACTTCTACTCACTCAATTTATTCTGATTTAAAATTATCAAATAATTTCTATCAGACTATTTTATTTTTACCTGATAAATAATCTCGCCAATTAACGAGATTCGGTACCTTGATTAGGGCTACCTGCTACATCATCTTCCCCAGGTGCTTCTGGTCTAGCAGTCTTTCGCGCATCAGACTTTGAAGCATCGCCTGTTTTGCGAATATCTTCTTGTAAAGGGGTTTGATAACCACCAGAAGCTGTCGGGGTGGTATCTTGATTGTTATCAGACTTTTGTTTTTGTTCTTCAGCCATAACCATAAACTCCAATGATTAATTCTTGGCTTTATTGTAGGAATATTAAGAATGTAAAGTTATCTATCTAAAATATGGTTATGACTGGATGTTTACTCTGTCATAAGTATTATTTAGTTATTTAAAAAACAAAGAGCTTAATGTACGCCCAAAATTTATCATTACCATCTGGATGTGTTCTGCGTCAGGCAAATTCAACTGATAAGTGGTCAATTCGCTCATTAGTATTTTCGGCTAAACTTGACCCTACTCAATTACGTTGGCAACAGTTCTCTGTTATTGAGTGTGAGGGTAGTTTAATTGCTTGTGGACAACTGCGTAATTTTTCTGGCGCACAAGAACTTGGTAGTTTGGTGGTTAAATCAACTTGGAGAGGTCATGGTTTAGGTAGTTTGCTCACGCAGCATCTAATTAGTCAAGCTACACAACCACTATATTTAGAATGTTTGGGTGAGCAATTGTCAAGGTTTTATAGTCGCTTTGGTTTTGTAACAGTTGCTTTTGAAAATCTACCTTCATCTCTTCAGCCTAAACTTCGCGTCTCGCAATTGGCTAAGAAGCTATTACGAGTACCTGTTGTGTTTATGAAATATGAGGGGAGTGGGAGATGAGGGGGACAAGGAGATAAGGGCGATGAGGGAGAAAGACAAAGCATCACTGTTGACTATTTGACAAAAATTGTGAGCAGAACAGGCCCTAATAAGTAATGATGACTGACACAGGTAAGTCCAGATGCAGAACCTAAAGTTTCTCTTTGTTTGGGACTGTAAAAACGGACTCCTAAAGGAGAAATTGGCAGTTTTTTAGGTTCTAGTTCTTGTTTAAAGGTAAAGTCAACTAAGTAAAAGCGTCCGCCGGGAGTCAGGACTCGCGCTACTTCAGTGAGAACTTTTTGCGGTTCTAAATAATGCAAAAAGCTGATAGTGTTGAACACAGCATCAAATTGACCTTCTCCAAAGGGTAAAGACTCAGCATTACCCTCGACATAAATTAAACGTGGATGGTGGCGGTTGCTAATTCTCGCCATTCGTAACATATTTGGTGATAAGTCTAAACCTGTACCACGCAACTCAGGAAATTTGGTGGCGAGGCGTTCTAATAAGCGTCCAGTCCCACATCCTAGATCGAGGACGTTGACTTGTTCTGGTAAATCAACATATTCTAATAGGCGTTGGTGAATAGCTCGATAAAATACTGAGGGAAATGTCCAATCGTAGCTAAAAGCCCAGTTGTTAAAGAGAGATTTTTTGTTAGCAAAGAAATTTTCCGTCATTGGTTTGCACTTGTGTGACAGCGATATCTAGCCTAACGTGCAGGTTCACAACTGTGGGAACTCAATCAATGATTCCGAAATCTAAAAACTTGGATATGTATTTAAAGATGTGACAGGAAAAGATGATCTGTGAGTCTAGCAGACTCAAGCGATCGCATCATGATATTTATCTATATTTAATCTTCCGGTAAATTACTATGACATCTATAACTTTGTTTCATTTACACAAAGATTTCTTACAAAAAGTTCGTAAATGGTTAGAAAGTCGAGAAATAAATAACATTCAATTGGCTCATTTTGTGTGTAGAGTGATACCATCACAATGTCCCTTTGAAAGAGATGTCACTTTATTTGGACGGAAACTGTTTCACATTCCAGCAATGTGTAAACTAAATCCCTTTTATGAGCAATTAGTAAGTCTACGTTTTCGGGCTTTGTGTTATCTTGCTGATGAATGTGGTGAAGATGTAAACGTTTATTGCTAAACTTTGAAATTCACAAATATCAGCCATCGGTAATTACAGACATACGCTTGTTATCTGCTTTAATCTATACTAAGCTATTCAAGGACTAATTAGACATACATCAAACTAGTTCTCGATTTGTATCACTCATAGCAGTCGAAGTATAAGTGAGGAAATTTAAAAAGCACGAATACAAGGCATAGTAAGACTTTTACCTTCTGCCTCCTGCCCTTCGGGTTCGCAGTCGCTCATGGGGGAAACCCCCAAGACCGCTCTGTCTCACCTCCTGACTTCTGCCTCCTGCTATACTGCCTTACCTTGCTGAAATTATTAACATCATCAATATGACGCACATCTTACTTGTAGAAGATGAGGTCAAACTGGCGCGATTTATCGAATTGGAACTGAATTACGAAGGTTATCAAGTCAGTGTCGCCTACGATGGATTAACTGCCCTAACTGCGGCGCGAGAGTTACATCCAGACTTAGTTATTTTAGATTGGATGTTACCAGGGTTATCAGGTCTAGAGATTTGCCGCCGTTTGCGGAGTACTGGAGATAAAGTCCCAGTCATATTATTAACTGCTAAAGATGAAGTCAGCGATCGCGTGGCTGGTCTAGACGCGGGTGCTGATGACTATGTAGTGAAACCATTCAGTGTGGAAGAACTATTAGCCAGAGTCCGCGCTCATCTGCGCCGCAACCAAGAAGCCGATGCAGCCGACATCTTAGAATTTGAAGACCTCAGCTTAAATCGTCGCACCAGAGAAGTGTATCGCGGCAATAGATTAATTGAATTAACCGCCAAAGAATTTGATTTGCTGGATTATTTGCTGTCCCATCCCCGACAAGTAATTACCCGCGATCGCATTTTAGAAGAAGTTTGGGGTTACGACTTCATGGGCGATTCCAACATCATCGAAGTTTACGTCCGCTACTTGCGCCTCAAACTTGAAATCAACCATGAAAAGCGACTGATTCAAACCGTCCGAGGCGTTGGCTACGTACTGCGTGAGTAGAAGTATGAAGGTTTGTAACCTGTAACCTGTAACCTCTCACCTGTAACCTCATTGCAAACAACCGTTAAACTTCATTGCAAAATAAGAAGGTAATTCGAGCAACATGATAAGTTTTGATGATGTGAATCAACAGTGCGATAAGGAGAACACAGTGGCAACGGAATCTCATTTACTAACGGGCAAAGCTGTACAAAACGACGATTTTAGTGAATATGTTGCTCATTTACAGCTACACATGACGCTACAAGCTCGCAATCTGGTTCCAACCTTCAAGCATTCTGTGGAAGATAGCAGACAACAACTCCTCCATCAAACCCAAGCCAACTTTGAAAAGTTAATTTCTCGGCAAGGTTTGTAAATATAGGAAATTTAACGAAAAGTCAAATAAAATAAAAGCAGGTATTTTTGGGTTAACGCCAATAGCGGACTCATCTAACCTGCTTTTTTTTGCTTTTGTAAGTCTTTGAATCAAAAAAATCAACCTTTTGAAGCAATAGCCAGCAACGGAAAGCCGTTAAAATTGTTATTGCAACAGTTCCACCCACGAGCAGTTAGTTAAGGCTAAATGGCCGCTTGAATCAAAATGACTTCATTACTTCCTCGAAATCTCAGCGTTGTCATCCGGCCAGTCCACTATCGGGATCTGGATGGAATTGAGCGATTAACACAAGAGTCATTCACCGCCACGACTTTGGCAGGCTCCAATTCTGCCGAGGGTCAAATGCAATCCCTCCGTCGGTGGTATGGCTTACTTAAATTTTTGAGTTGGTTCCCCAACCCACTCCAGTATCGTTTCTGCGCTTATGTTGCTGAACAGGGGCGAATGCTGTTGGGAATGATTCAAGTATCACCATTCAACCGCACTCACAGTACTTGGCGCATTGATAAGGTGATGCTAGATCGGGCTGCGGACAAACAAGGAATTGGCTCACAATTGCTGCGCCATTGCTTCGAGTCGATTTTAGAAGCGCGGACTTGGTTATTAGAAGTAAATATTAACGATATAGAAGCATTAGCTCTCTATCGCCAAAATGGATTTCAACGTTTAGCAGAAATTACCTATTGGAAAATAGAAGCCGATTTACTGACAGAATTGGCACAAGCAGAACCAGATTTACCCAATTTGCTGCCAGTAAGTAACGCTGATGCCCAGTTGCTTTATCAACTAGATACAGCATCAATGCCACCTTTGGTACGTCAAGTTTTTGACCGCAACACCCGCGATTTTAAAACCAGTTTATTTGGGGCGTTGACCGATGCTGTCAAGCAATGGATCACCAAAACAGAAGTTGTCAGTGGTTACGTGTTTGAACCGCAACGCAAAGCCGCCATTGGCTATTTTCAAGTACAGCTTGACCGCAAAGGCGAAACTCCCCATGTGGCAACGCTGACCGTCCACCCTGCTTACACTTGGTTGTATCCAGAGTTGCTTTCGCAATTGGCACGGATAGCGCAAGACTTCCCCCAACAAGGTTTGCGATTGGCTTCGTTAGACTACCAACCTGAAAGAGAAGAATATTTAGAACGGATTGGTGCAAAACGCACGGAACATACTTTGATTATGTCGCGTTCAGTTTGGCACAAACTCCGAGAATCAAAATTTGTCTCCTTAGAAGGGATTCAATGGACAGATGTGCTGCAAGGTTTACAACCAGCACGTAAACCCATACCGGGAGGGATGTCTTGGGCAAAAACTGGACAGCAGCCATCTTCCGAGATACCAGTGCCAAGCAAATCAGAATCTATCAACTTTAAATGTAACAACGGTCACACGGAGCCATCTTGCCAAAATGAATCAGTCGATGGTCAACAGGAAAAGTAGTCAAAGCTTACATGGTGAGGTTTAGAGGATGAAGGTTTCAGACTCAGTACTCACTACGTGGCACAGATCATAATGGATAAAAAACAGTATATTTCAGCACTAGGATTAGATGTCGGACGGAAACGAATTGGCGTAGCAGGATGCGATCGCACCGGTTTAATTGCTACGGGAATTACAACAATTGAACGCTCATCTTTTGAGCGCGACGTTGAGCAGTTCCAAAATATCGTCAATGAACGTCAGGTAGAAATTTTAGTTGTTGGTTTACCTTATTCAATGGATGGTTCATTGGGATTTCAGGCTCATCAGGTGCAGAAATTTGCCACCAAACTGAGTAAGGCTCTCAAACTACCCATAGAATATGTTGATGAGCGCCTCACCTCTTTTCAAGCAGAGCAAATGCTCATCGCCGAGAATCTCTCACCATCGCGTCATAAAGGTTTAATTGACCGCAAAGCCGCAGCTTTGATTTTACAACAATGGTTAGATTCTCGGCGCTCTGCCGCAGTTAAAATGCTGTCGAGTATGGATAGCTTTTGACGTGATATTCTGAAAGCAATTACTGAGCAGTTGTGTCTAAATGTGAAACTATTAGCTTGGCATTATTTGTCATTTAACAGGAAAGCAATATTCACAGTTGCGGTAAAGATAAAGTTTAACTAATCGGCTATGTTTCCTTCTCCATTTTCTGAAGATAACGATCGCGATCACACAGGTTCCATCACCTTGACAGATGACACAGGGCGAACCCTCGAATGTTATATAGAACATTCGCTCTCTGTAGATGGACAAGAATACGTCTTACTGCTTCCTGTGGACTCACCCATAGAAATTTTCGCTTGGGAAGGTGACGACGACGAAGAAGAAGCCGTTTTAGTAGAAGATGATGCTATCCTTGACGAAATTTTTGGTACCGCCCAAGCAGTTTTATCTGAGCAGAACCTAATTCTGAAAAACACGGCTTACGCTTTGACAGTGGCGGGTGAACTACCAGCTGTAGATGAGTCGGAACTTTTTACATTAGAAATCGAAGACGACGAAACCGATTTAGAGCCAGAACAATTACAGCTACTCGCCAGTTTCTATCATCATGAGCAGGAGTATGCCATTTATACCCCCCTCGATCCACTGCTGTTTTTTGCCAGAATCACTAAAGATGGCGAACCGGAATTACTTTCTCCCGAAGAATTTCGCCAAGTGCAACCACTCCTAGAAGAACAACTTTTTAACGAAGTGGAATAAAATCTGCTCAAAATTGAAAATAAAAATGTCTCATTTTTAGACAAGGTTTTAGATTTGGGTGCAGGGGTTTAAGGGTGTCAGGGCTTCGCCATGAGCGTCAGCCGCACGGTGTAGGTATCGAAAATCCTTACACCCCTATACCCTTTCACCCCCTGCACCCATTCTCAACAATGCTCTTACTTGGGAGCATTTTTCATTGTGATCCTGAAAATTATCTATGACTTGGAACAATCTCTTACAGCCTGACTTGATTTTACACGGTTCAGTTTTGCAATTGACTCAAGAAGTTATTCAACAATATGGGCTGAAGGGACTTGTCTTAGATGTGGATGAAACACTCGTTCCTTTCACAGTGGGGACTCCTTCGCCAGAGTTGAGACAATGGGTAGAAGAAATCCGCGTTAATGTTGATTTGTGGTTGGTGAGCAATAACTTAAGCGAAGCTCGCATTGGCAGTATTGCCCGTGCTTTGAATTTACCTTATTACTTGGGTGCAGCCAAGCCCTCTCGCCGCAAAATTAGAGCCGCTCTCCAAGCAATGGATTTACCAGCACATCAAGTAGGAATGGTGGGCGATCGCTTGTTTACTGATGTTTTGGCTGGTAATCGCCTGGGAATGTTTACAATTCTCGTAGAACCGATTATTCATCCTGATGCTGCATTGCGTTCTCATCCCGTCCGAAATTTTGAAGTCTGGATTTCTGAAATCCTGGGAGCCTCTATCACACCTAAACGCAGCGTTGTTAACAAAAAGTAACAAATCGTCAGGAAAAGAAAGCTAAAGAAATAATTAAGAATGAAATAGAAACATATAATATGGGGGATTATAAGTATTAATAACATGGGGTCAGCCAAAAAAAGACCCTAGTAAATAGCAAATAACTATAAACTAGTAAAGCGTCAGCCTTCACCTATAGAAGGATTGGCGCTTTGCTTTTTTGTGCTTTGTCATTTGTCTTTAATAACTAATGACCAATGATCAATGACTAATGACTAATGACCATGACCAAAACAATCGTCGTCAAAATAGGCACTTCTAGCCTGACTCAACCAGAAACCGGGCAATTAGCACTTTCTACGATCGCAACTTTAACCGAAACACTTTGTCATTTAAGACAGCAGGGAAATCGTGTGATTTTGGTTTCCTCTGGTGCGGTGGGTGTGGGCTGTGCCAGATTAGGCTTAACAGAACGTCCAAAAGCGATCGCCCTCAAACAAGCAGTAGCCGCAGTTGGTCAAGGCAGGTTAATGCGGATATATGACGATTTATTTACAACCTTGCAACAGCCAATTGCCCAAGTTTTGCTAACTCGCAGCGACTTAGTACAGCGTAGCCGATACCTCAACGTTTACAACACCTTTAAAGAATTGCTGGGGCTGGGTGTAATTCCCGTAGTTAATGAAAATGACACCGTGGCTGTCGAGGAACTGAAATTTGGTGATAATGATACCCTTTCGGCATTAGTAGCGAGTTTAGTTGAAGCAGATTGGCTATTTTTACTCACCGACGTAGATAGATTATATTCAGCCGATCCCCGTTCTGTACCAGATGCCAAACCCATTGCCTTGGTGAGTAATATTAAAGAATTGGCGCAACTGCAAATCCAAACAGGCGGACAAGGTTCACAATGGGGTACTGGTGGGATGGTAACAAAAATATCCGCCGCCCGAATTGCGATCGCCGCCGGAGTGCGAACAGTCATTACTCAAGGGCGATTTCCCCGCAATCTCGAAAAAATTATCCAAGGGGAACCTTTAGGAACCCACTTTGAACCACAACCAGAACCCACATCAGCTAGGAAACGCTGGATAGCTTACGGACTTGTGCCGACGGGAAAATTGTATTTAGATCAAGGTGCGATCGCGGCAATATCACAAGCCGGAAAATCATTATTAGCCGCAGGTATCAAAACATTAGAAGGCGAATTTGACACCCAAGACGCTGTGCAGTTGTGCGACACCAACGGTAACGAAATAGCCAGAGGATTAGTCAACTACAGCAGCGATGAACTACAGAAAATCTGCGGGCGACACTCCAGAGAAATTCCCGAAATTTTGGGATATGTGGGCGCAGATACCGTAGTGCATCGAGATAACTTAGTTTTGACTTAAATAGAATGGTTAAATTATGGCGGATAAGTTATTACCAACGGATGGCTATGATGACTTCTTACGGGAGTTAAAAGAACGTATACACAGCGCCCAAGTAAAAGCAGCTTTGTCTATTAACCGTGAATTGGTATTACTTTATTGGCAAATTGGGCGCGAAATTATCATCCGTCAGCAGCAGCAAACATGGGGTAGCAAAGTTATTGAACGTCTTGCACAAGATTTACAAGTTGCTTTCCCTGATATCAAGGGATTTTCAGCCAGAAATCTGAAGTATATGCGAGCCTTTGCTGAAGCTTATCCAAATGAACAAATAGTGCAGCAGGCTGCTGCACAAATTCCTTGGTTTCATAACTGTGTAATTTTAGATAAAGTTAAAAATAATTTAGAGCGTGAATGGTATATACGAAAAACTATAGAAAATGGCTGGAGCAGAAATATTTTAACTCTCCAAATTGAGAATAGACTTTTTGCGCGTCAGGGAAAGGCTGTCAATAACTTTAACGTTAGATTACCGTCTCCTCAATCAGATATTGCTAGAGAAACGTTAAAAGACCCTTATATTTTTGATTTTTTGAGTTTAGGAGAAGCAGCCCAAGAACGGGAATTAGAAAAAGAACTTGTAAAACACATTACTCAATTTCTTTTGGAGTTGGGTGTAGGATTTGCTTTTGTTGGACAGCAATATAATTTAAAGATAGGAAATGAAGATTTTTACATAGATTTGCTTTTTTATCATGTGAAATTACATTGTTTTGTAGTGATTGAACTGAAAACAGGCAAATTTAAACCTGAATATGCAGGAAAAATCAATTTCTATCTTTCGGCTGTAGATGATTTGCTCAAATCTCCTGTAGATAATCCTTCAATTGGTTTAATTTTATGTGCAAGTAAGGACAATATTATTGCTGAGTATGCGCTACGTGATGTCAATAAGCCAATAGGTATTGCTGAATGGCAAACTAAACTTACTAAGTCACTGCCCAAAGAGTTACAAACAAAGTTGCCAACTATTGAGCAGTTGGAAGCAGAACTAGAAAATTTGTCAGCAGAAATAGAGAATGATTGATTAGCTTACCTCTAATCTTAAGTTCGAGCTAATAAAGGAGCCGCCGCTAATAGTGTTTGTGTATACGGATGTTGCGGATGGGCAAAAATGTGTTTTGTTGGGCCGAGTTCGACAATTTTACCGCCATTCATTACCGCAATGCGATCGCACAAAAATCTCGCTAACCACAAGTCATGGGTAATAAATAGATAAGTTAACTCAAATTCTGCCTTTAATTGCAGCATCAAATCTAATACTTGCGACTGTACACTGGCATCTAACATACTCACTGGTTCATCGCAAATCAACAGTTTAGGACGAGTAATTAAAGCCCGTGCGATCGCTACTCGTTGTTGTTGTCCTCCCGACAAATCTGATGGGTAACGTTGATAATAAACTTCTGGCGGTGTTAAACCAACTTTTTGCAACATCCACAATACTTCTTCTTTGGCTTTGGCTGCATCAGCCAGATTGTGAATTAATAAAGGATCACCTATACTCTGCCCTACAGTCATCGCCGGATTTAAACAAGCATGGGGATCTTGAAACACCATTTGCATTTGTCGCCGGGAAGCGCGAATTTCTTGGCGTGATAGCTTGGTTAAATCTTGTCCTAAAAATTCGACTTTGCCAGATGTCGGACGAATTAGCTGTAAGATTGTCCGCGACAATGTGCTTTTACCACAACCAGATTCACCAACTAAGCCTAAAATTTCTCCGGGAAACAGTTCCAGGTTAATTCCATCTACGGCTTTGATTGTCTGACTTTCCGCTTTAAACAGTCGTTCAATTAAGTTAGGTTCTATGGTGTAGTGTTGCTGGAGTTCTGTAACTCGTAGAAGTGGTGATTGACTATCAAGTGTTGGTTGTGAAGCATCTTCTCCACTTTCATCCACAGCTTGAATATGCAAAGCGGCTTGTAAAAGCGATCGCGTATATTCATGTTGGGGATTACCAAACACCGATGATGTCGCCCCCATTTCTACCATTTTGCCGTTATACATTACACCGATGCGGCCGCAATATTCTGCCACCATTGCCAAATCGTGAGAAATTAGCAACAGTGCCATATTTTCTTCCGCGCACAGACGGGTTAATTCTTGTAAAATCTGGGCTGAGACAGTGACATCTAAACTAGTGGTAGGTTCATCAGCCACAATTAACTTAGGATTTAGAAGGAGAGCAAGAGCGATCGCTACCCGTTGTCGCATTCCACCGCTAAACTCATGCGGATACTGATTCCACCGACTCGCCGGGATTTTCACCTTTTCCAAAGTCGCCAGTGCTTTTTCTTTCGCTTCCTTGGCTGATAGTTCTGGTGAATGTGCTTGTAAAGTTTCCAGACAATGCTTACCAATCGTCATTAATGGATCAAGGCGTGTCATCGGGTCTTGGAAAATTAATGCTACTACTTCCCCCCGAAATTTCCGCAACTGAGTTGGTGTTAACTCAAATACTGACTGTCCTTGAAAAGTTACCCGTCCCTCAATCCGGCTAGATGGAGGTAACAACCGCATTACCGCCCTTCCCAAAGTAGATTTACCGCACCCAGACTCCCCCACCAAACCCATTCTTTCCCCAGGTTGTAGCGTCAAAGATACATCATCCACCGCCCAACTGAGTTCTTCCTCGCCGCGCTGAGGATAAGCAACTCGCAAATTTTCTATACAAAATAAAGCATTACTCATATTTATTTCTTAGCCCAGAGCTACCAGCTAGAATAATTTCAAATTTTAGCTAGTGTATCAAATTCTCCAAACTTCCTGTTCTAATTCCAAGAAACCCCAAACCAAAAAGGCGCTCCCCGTGAAGAGAACGCCTTTGATTAATTATTTATTGCTTCTATCTCAGAAGATTAGCCATTGATAGCAGGAGCAGAGATAGCAACAGGAGCTTGCTCACCAGCAGCCAAGTCTAAGGGGAAGTTGTGAGCATTGCGCTCGTGCATTACTTCC
>NZ_JACJQW010000052.1:0-38654 GCF_014696905.1 Nostoc sp. FACHB-190 | reverse complement strand
ACGCCAAACGATTCATCAGAGAGTTTTATTTTTTCTGTCATTCTTTTACTGTGGTGAAAGCGTTATTTGAACTAGCAATTCACGGTCAAATTTTTGACTTTCCCAAACTCCATGCCTATGGTGTTTTCTCATAACTGATTTAGGATTGCTATAGTTTATTAAAACCCCCGACCACGAGACAAATTCTTGAAAGAGATAAACTGATGATCGAACAAAAGCTTGACAGTGCCAGTAGGGCCATTGCGTTGCTTGCGAACAATTAACTCAGCAATGCCCCGATCTGGGGTATCTTCGTTGTACATTTCTTCACGGTAGAGCATGATCACAACATCGCTGTCTTGCTCAACAGCACCACTGGAACGCAAATCGCTGAGTATGGGACGTTTATCGTTGCGGTGTTCAACTTCACGGCTTAACTGGGATAGAGCCAGAACTGGTACATCCAAATCTTTAGCGAGTTTCTTCAATCCCCGGCTGATTTCGGCAACACGTTCGGTCATATTAGCTCTAGAGTCAGCAGCTTCAGCCATTAGCTGTAAGTAGTCCACAATCACAAGCCCAAC
Source organism: Nostoc sp. FACHB-190 (assembly GCF_014696905.1). Taxonomy (NCBI): domain Bacteria; kingdom Bacillati; phylum Cyanobacteriota; class Cyanophyceae; order Nostocales; family Nostocaceae; genus Nostoc; species Nostoc sp. FACHB-190. Next base: position 38,091 of record NZ_JACJQW010000052.1, on the reverse strand, counting down.
ACCACCGTAATGGGATGAAATTCGACGGACTTGACTACGGATTTCATTGAGAGAAGGACAAGATTCGTCGTTGATGAAAATCTGTTGTTCACTCAGTTGAGAGATCGCCCCACTCAAAGGTTGCCATTGACCCTCAGAAATAGCGCCTCTTTCGAGAAAATTGTTTTCAATGCCGGATTCACTGCTCAAAAATCGCTGTACGTATTCTTCAGTTGACATTTCCAAGCTGAAAACGCAGATAGGGAATTGACCAGTTTTGGCAACATTGAGAGCGAGATTACCAGCCAAAGCAGATTTACCAACAGAAGGACGAGCAGCCAGCACATACAACCGCCCTTTACGAAAACCACCGCCGAGTAAACTGTCCAGGTCATAAAATCCAGTAGACAGTGCCGGAGCAACTGTACCCGCATGACGCGCCTCAATTTCGATGAAAGTGTTGGCCAGGGCATGAGAAATGTGAACCAAGTCAGAGGCATTCTGTTCTGAAGCAATGCCGTAGACTTTTTGTTCGGCTTGGTCAAGGACATTGGTGAATTCGGTTTCGGTGGCATAACCGAGTTGCACAATTTCAGTGCCGGCTTTGATTAACTGCCGCCGTTGGTATTTCTCCATGACCAAATCAGCCAAAGCATCAATGTTAACGGCTGTGACAGTGCGATCTACCAGTGTGGCCAGTTTATTGCGTCCACCGATACGGAACAACACACCATTGTCAGACAACCAGTTGGTGATGCAAAGCAAATCCGTTGGTAGCCCTTGGCTGTACAGTCTTTGTGCGGCTTGATAGATGTCTTTATGAGCGTTGACGTAGAAAGCATCCGGTAGTAAGCGATCGCTGATTCGGCTCATGGCAGCAGGGTCAAGCATAATGCCGCCAAGTATTGCTTCTTCAGCTTCAATGCTTTGTGGAGGTAAGCGGTCTTGTTGGGATGTAAAGTTTAGTTCGTGTGTCATAATTTACCTTGTTTGGAACATAAATGACGAATTGTTTTTACGCTGCATTCGGATGCAAATACGCATACATAGCGGGATAATTGATTTGCAACCAGTTCAACCAACTTTCAGTAGCACCTGTATGTTTTTGGTCATAGCGAATGCTAAAAGAGGCGATCGCGTTTTCCTTGCCGATTTCATCCATGCGGTCTAGAAGTTCGCTGAAGGTGGCCTTATGCCAATCAAGTGAACGATTCGAGTAGTAGCCGATGGGTTGGTCGTTGGCTGTTGATTCTTCAGACGTTTGCGGGGCTGATTCCATAACTTTTGACCAATAGACCAGCAGTTCTTCTAAACCAGCTTTACTCACCTCCCAATTGCTGATGGATTTGATGACAGTGGGGATTTTTTGCTGCCAATCAACCTTGTCCCACCCGGCTCTCTCTTTAGCGATTAACTGCACCAAACGGATATCGCAGGTTTGGTAAATCTTGTCCCTGGTCGCAGTACGCCAGGGAAAACGCCAACAGCGCATTCTGATTTCGTTTTTGTAAACTGCGGGTAATGGCTCAGATGCCATAATGCGGGGGTCGAGCAGGATGTGGTTGAGCAAATCATCAATCGACTGAAATTTTGGTTTGCTTGGCTTATTGTTCGATTGTTCGTTTTTGTCGAACGACCCCGCCGCTATATTTGGTCTGTTTAAGGGAATGTCTGTGTGATGCGAAGTCTCGGATTGATTTGACAACGAAGCGAGAGATTCAGGAATTGGTTCTTTTTCCTGGTTTGGTTGTAAGTAAGAGTCAGTTTCTTCACACACACATTCTTGGGTGGGGGGTGCGCCGAGGGAAGGGGGCGCTTTTTTAGGGTGTTTTTCTTCTAATTGATTTTCTTCTAATTGTTTTTCTATATGAGGGGTGGATGCTCCAACGTTGGATAGCCCACCGTTGGGTAAGCCACCTGTGGGTGAGCCATCGTTGGACAACCCACCTATGGATGAACCACCGACGGATGAGCCATCGACGGGTGATCCACCTATGGGCAACCTACCTATGGATGAGTGATTGTCTCGAAATAACTTTGTGTCGTCTTTGCTGGTAAAAATGTAATATTGCCAGTCAAACTTGCCATTGTTCGGGTTATGCTCTTGGACTCTTACTAAATAGTCATTTTGTTCAGCATTTTTGATAGCGTTACGGATTTTGTCTCGTTTGTAGCCCAAATGTTTTTCGATTACCGTAAAGCTAATATCAAAGTTTTCGTCGTGAGAAGCTACCCAACAAATTAATCTAAATGTTGAATCAGTGAGATTGTCATCCCGAATTAAACTGTTAGGAATGGCTGTAAACTGTTTGGAGGGTTTACCATTACGAAATCCCATAAATTCCTCCTTGAATTTTCATAATTTTGGATACATCTAAGTCACTCAAAAAGAACGTGCGAATGATATTATCTGTTAAGTCCGTCCATTCTATATTTATTGACATAATTGCACCTGATTAATTTCAAATCGAATAGTTTTTTTATGACTAATAAAACACCTCAAACGGAATATGATTCGCCTTGGAAACAGATGCTACAACTGTATTTTCAAGATTTTATGTTGTTCTTTTTTCCTCAAGCACATAATGAGATTGATTGGAGTCGTGGTTTTATTTTTCTAGATCAGGAACTCCAGCAAGTAGTTCGTGATGCGGAATTAGGAAAGCGACTGATTGATAAATTGGTGAAAATCTATCGCATTGGGGGTGAAGAAGAATGGTTATTAATCCATGTCGAAGTTCAAAGTCAAGAGGAAACTGTTTTTCCTAAACGGATGTTTGTCTACAACTATCGAATTTTTGACCGTTATGATCGCTCGGTTGCATCTTTAGCGATACTGGGGGATGAAAACATTAAGTGGCGACCAAATCAATTTGGTTATGAATTATTTGGCTGTACGGTTGATTTTCAGTTTCCTGTAATCAAACTGCTCGACTATCAGCAAAGGTTGTCGGAACTTGAAGCCAGCCATAACCCATTCGCTACAGTAGTAATGGCTCACTTGGCGGCGGTACAGACCCGTAGTAATAGATTGCAAAGAAAACAATCAAAACTGGCTTTAGTACGTCGGTTGTACGAGCAGGGGTTTGAACGCGAGGCTGTTGTTAACCTGTTGGCTTTTATTGATTGGATGTTGACATTACCATTAGAGTTAGAACAGGAATTCATTAGAGAAGTTGAACAATTGGAGGCGCAACAGCGTATGCAGTACGTTACTAGTTTTGAAAGAATTGCCCGAATAGAATCTTTGTTAAAAGGCATAGCTTTAGGATTGAAACTTAAATTTGGAACACCTGGACAAGATTTATTACCTGAAATTGAGCAAATTGAAGATTTTAGGTTGCTCGAATCAATCTTGGCAGCAATTGAAACAGCGAATACTGTTGACGAATTGCGTTCTATTTATCAGCCCGCAGATGACACTCCGCCACAAAATTAGCATTGGAAAATTTGATATTTGATTTTCTAGGTTCAGTTAACTCCGTTAACGGTTCAGATGTCAGGAATCGCAGGTAATGTTTGATTTAACACCTTGGAAACATACTCGGTTTTACCAAGAAATTGTCCAAGAAACAAAGTTGCAAATAATACCTCGATTCTTAAAGGTAGGATTGAGTGTAGAGCAAATAGCTGACGTACTAAAGTTGGACATAGAGACGGTACAACAAGCTATCACCGCCGAAAATAGGACAGAATCTTAGTTGGGGTTTAAGCACTGGCCGAAATAGTCTCATCCAAAGAATCAAACTTATCCGCCTGATCTCCCCAACAATCCCAACCGTCTCTAGAAGAACGTGCGAACATCTCCAGCTTGGTCAGTGAAGGACACAACTTCTCTACAAGTTCAAAAAACTGTTCGGGTTTCCTGGAATGCTCACGGCGTGGTGCGTGTATGATGGTGGACTGGTTTGTGAGTGTTCGTCCAGAGAAAGCTTTGACATTGCCACGAACAGCCAACGCACAATGTTCAGTGCAGTTTCTCAGCCAGTGGCCAGTCCCAAGATGTGTTTTAGTGCCATCTTTGGTAACTTTTTCCCAAGTCAGAATAGTTTTGAGGTCGAAACCCCACGTTTGTAAACATTGGGAAGCCTCAATCATGTGATTATTGGTGAACCACAAAAATAAAACGCAGCCAGAGCGGTCGCATAATTCCCCAATAGGTAATGCCAGAATTTCTTCAATTCGCATTGGTTGGTAGGAAATACGGTTGCGATGGGTCTTATCTTGATTGCGGAGTCTATAGAACCAAGGAGGATCTATCACAATGCACTGGTATTGACCTTGTAGATTTGAAAGTCTCATGCTACCTCCTGTGGTTGTTGGACAATCGTTGCGCTAATTGATTCAAAATCAACTTGAAAAATATTTAAATCTGGTGTTATTTCGCCACTGTTATATAGACCAACAATATGCTGTCTGATTGCATCTTCTGTAAGTCCATCTGGTAGATAAATGTGCGCTTCACTAACGACCTTTTCAACTATTTGAACTACGACTTTCATAAAGTCTCCTAAAACTTATTTAATTTCCGCTTTAAGCAATAGACCTTTAGGAGATAACACCCAATACGTATAATCTCCGTCATTAACTTCTTGCACAAATTCCCAAGCTTGAAGTTCTTTGAGAGCGTCTAAAAGAAATTCATCAACACCATCACCAGAAAAACTCCCACCCTCGGCAATCATGTCTATAGTTCCTTGCATTTCGGGGTCTGTGAGTGCTTCTTCTGGTGAAGTCAAAATTTCAATAATATCGACATAAACCGTACTGAAGATACACTTTCTACCATCACTGGCTATAGCTTGGGTTTGTAAATCAAAGGGGATGATCATAAAATCTCCGGTGTTGAGTGTTAACTGTTGACAAATAACCAATGACTGTTGACTAATGACCGATGACCATTAACCGATGACCATTAAGCCGTAACCACAGCTTTCTTAGAGAATGCCCCCGCTTGCTTAAGTGCCACTGCCGGATTCGGGTGTGCGAAAAACTCCTCGATTGCTTTGGTTAACCCCGCAACCACCGCAGGGTCATGACAGGCGTAAACGTAAACTGGTTGTTGAGTGCCATTAACCAAACGATCCTCTTGGCGATCGCCCAACTGTGGGTAAAATGTCCTCACCCATGTACCCAAATGTCCCCGATAATGTGAACCACTGATCGGGACTTTTTTACCAAGTTCACTTTCTGCAAAATTCACAACCCCAAGCCATCGTTCATCTGAAGGAGCCAACATCTTCCGGTTGTGTTCAGCTAAAAGATTCCCAGCATAGTCCTTTACCTGTTGCTCCATATAAGGGTTAAGTCTGCCACCAGTCAACTCGGCTAAAGTTTTCATTGCTTCGACAAGAGTGTGCAATCGCTGTTCAACTGGAGGAAGTGTTGGTGTGGGTGGTTGTTGGGGTTGAGTGGTGGGTTTTATCCAACCCATAATGTCTTGCATCCAGGCGCGAACACCGATACTTTCAAATGCTTCACAGGCGAGTCTTGCTTGTTGGCTGCATCTTTTCCCAGCCTCAAAACCGTAATAGTGAAGTATTGCGGCAACAGCTACATCAGGGATACCAGACTGTGACCATCCTAAAATGTCAGCACACTCAAACCGTTTACGGACAAGCTTTTCAACTAATTTAGAGTGAGAAATGTCAGCAGCAGTTTTCAAGCTTCTCAAAAGTCCAGCGTCGTTGATATCGGCTAATCTGGCTGTTGCCCGAATACTTGCTTTACCCTGACCATTAGAGTCAACAGTGATTTCTTGCTTTATCTGTTCGATGATTTGAGCGATTTCAATCTGTGACATAGTTTTATTTGTGTGATGAGTAGAGAGTATTGAGTTGGGAGTTAGACATTCACCCGTACCAAGTCTTCTTCCCGCACCAAAGAAAAGCGATTGGTGGTGATGAGTGGTTGTTTAAAAGTAGGTAATGCCAATTCCACCAGATAGAACCAGGACTTCTCGATTAACTCAATTCCCAGAATTAACCTTTGCTTTGTGCCGTGATTGGGAATTTTCAACAGTACGCGCTCTCCCAAAACAAAAGAAGGTTTTTTCACAGTTCTGGGTTGTATATTACCCGTGGCAATAATTTGATGTTTTGTTGCATAGATGAAATCATTTTTGACCTCAATAATGTAATTCCAGCAATCGCCATACCATTGCACACCCAAGCAGTAACCGAATGTTTGATTGGGTTTGATGTAGACTTTCTCTAACACATTGACTTCAACAGGTGGAATAGCTTGTCCCCAAGGTGGGGATAAAAACCAGCATCTTTCTAAATCTGTAATTTGTTCTGTCATACTGTTTTACCCAACAAATAATTAATAGCTTCGGAATCTAAAGATGCAATTCGTTGTTTGATTTGATGTGGAGGATTTTCAAGAAATTGTTTGAGATTTCCCGGTTTCACCTGATAGTACTTGGGACAACTTTGATTTGCCTTGAGCCAACCTCTTTGAATCCAATGGCGAACAGTTAATAAATTCAGCGAAAGAATACTGGCGATTTGATGGCAGGTATAATTTTCTGGATTAGTTAAAGTTTTAGTCATGTCGCTTTGCTCCAATTCAAAATTCAAAAAAAGTCATAATTTCTTCCCTACAAGATAGTTAATGGCTTCAGGGTCAAGAGAGGCAATGCGTTTTTTGATAGGTTGTGGCGGATTGTCTAGAAACTCTTTGAGATGCCAAGTTCTAACTTGATAACAGCTTGCAGAACGCTTGTTAGCTTTGAGCCATCCGTGCTTGATCCAACGACAGAGAGTAGATAAACTCAAGCAAAGGACGTTGGCAATTTCTTGGCAGCTATAGTTATCAAGTGTGGGACGTGTAGAATAACCCAAACGATTTAATTTCAACTTAATTGCCATAGTTGAACGATGATAACCTTGCCTTTTTAACATCCTGGCTATCTGCTCTTTGGTGTAAAAATCAGCCTTTTCTTCCAGGATGGCAATCTCTTCTTTAGACCATTTAGAACTCATTTTCTACCTCCAACTTTTCATCTGAACAAGAGAAAAAGTGTTGTGAGAATATTAGGTTGTTTATGTTGCTTGAACTTCGCTAACAATTTGTGCGCTGATTGATTTAAAATCAACTTGGGAAATATTCAAATCAGTTTGCATTTGACCACGGTTGTAAAGGTCTACTATTTGCTGTTTAACAACGGACTGGGTTAGACCATCAAACCAATTCGCAATTATAAATTCGCAATTCGTAGTTAATAAAGTATGTATTTAGCTATGGAATAGAACATTAATATTGAATGCTTTCTCATAATTCCCATTAAGGAGTTGTGTTTTACAGGAATTAATTGTGATTCTTTTTACAATTGCGAATTGCGAATTGTAAATTGCGAATTGTAAATTGATTGGGGTGAGCTTCACTTGTGATTTTCTCGACTACAGTAACGATGACTTTCATGAGATAAACCTGTATAGTTAATCGAGGTAGATAGGAATAAAAAGAGACATGGGTGCAGAATGTAAAATTTAAGGGTGATGTATTCTTACTCCTGCCCCAAGTCTTTTTTCCTTATTTCAAGCTGCTCCAGCCTTTGATGCTCATAGATATTAGACCTAGTTTGATTTCGTTACTCATTCCTTAACCTCCAAACTTACGGAGTATGTAACAATTGGTTTGTTGTAGAAATATCTACTTAATTCCCTTAGCAATTACCTGAATAGAAATCCTTATTCAGGCAATTGCTTTCTCAATGTGAATTTTCAGATTCAACTAAAGGCTGTTGATTGTTCTCTAGTTCGCATTTCAAATATGAGAGTGCTGTTTGAGCATCACCAACTGTTAGGTCTGGTTGATAGTCAAGTGCTTGATAATCTGGGTGTATTTCAATCTGAGTTATCAAAAACTGGGCAGATTCAACTAATAGCAATAAATCTGGTAAATCCATTGATTTTTCTCCTTCTGTCTGAAACTAAAACTGTTTAATAACTGACAGTACGAATCCATGTCCGGTATTTTTTATTTGTGCTTGTTTCTTGTCCAACAAATGCTGAATGATAGTCTGTGAAAACTGAACACGGTGTAGAGGTATAGAACCACCAGAACCACGCAGCGATCGCAGCAATCTAGCAGCAGTTCTTTCAACGTAAGGATCGAAAACTTTAGGCATCCTCAGAACCTCCGATTGCCTTCAATTGCTGCTGAAGTACCTTGATTTGCTGTTGATGCTCGTCAATCTCTGCTTGTAATTGCGCTTGTATTTCTGCAATAGATAGTGTTTGGAGTTGGTCGTCAGAGTAATACCGAACTTCATCTGAATGTTTGTCAGGAAGTACCGTATACCGCCAAGAATTACCGTATTCGTGTGCTAATTGTGTTCCAGCAGGCTTGTACTCTAACCCGATGACTATGCCCTGCTGTGTACGCTGCCCAAATGCGAATCTGGGGTATGCCCAGTCTTTTGGAATACTGATGGTGGGTTGCATAATTGTGTTGATGAATGAAGGGATTTTTGAATTAAGCTGCTAAAGCTTTGTTAGTTGTTGTGGCCATACTTGCAGCTAGAAAATCATCCAATGCGACTACTGCATTTAATGGTTGGGCGTATCGAATTTCATCTATCCCGCTTGACCAATGAGTGATGTGTTGGAAAACCAAGCCGAGTAATGAATCATCTTTATAGACGCGGTAATTTCTCGGACAAACGCCATTGCAGTAAACGAGTTTGTAACCTGGAATTTCGATTACCTCTGCATTTGGATGATTTGGGGATAGGAGTATTGGTTCGCAGCACTCCCCCCAATCTGCTTCTTGATGAAAAGACATATTTGCTGTACCTTGTAGCGGAATTCGGCAATTTGTCATAGTTGTATGGCGATCTCCGTTAACTCAACAGCGATCGCCTTTTCTACTTGCGGTACTATGCGGCTACAGTTTCTCTCACACCCAAAAGAGCGATCGCCGCATCAATATCAACAGCCGTCCGACTGCCTCCCAACTGGCTTTGTCGGCTGTACCATTGGCCTTGAAGATTACAACCAAGGAAGCCCAGACGCTGACGGTTCACATATAAGGTTGTGCTGAAGGACAGCCAGTCAATCTCTCCGTGTGTTAACCCGTATTTGTGACAAGCGGTTTCTAATTCTTCGCTGAGGCGGTCATTCCGTTCTCTGGGTGTTTCAGGTAGGGTTGCCTTAACTTCTTGTACTCTTGTAGCGAACCAGTCACGCTCAAACGCTAATCTTCCGCCGTCAATCAACTGTACCCATACGGTAATTCCGCCTTCAATCCACAGAGTACGGATTGATTCGGGTTCTATTTGGATAATCTCGCTAATGATGTGGCGGTCACGAGATGTTAAGAAGTCTGTCGTTGGTGCTATCGCCTGCGCTTGCTCCGCAACATACTGGTTCAGTTCGGCTTGAGCAATCGCTTGTTCGTCGGGGGCAGCAATTCTTTTGAGGTGCGGTAGGGCGCAACGGACGGGCGGTTGCTGGGCGGGGGTTATTTGTGGCATGATGGGAATCTCCTGACTCTACAGGGTTAGGTTTTTACAAAGGGCGATCGCTTCGTTTTCCAGACTGCGGCGGTCGTCTTTTGTTATCTCTATTCTATCAACTCCCAGTAGACAAATCAACTCTTAGGCGACATTTTTTTGCAAAATAGCCAGAAGTTCAGATGGGTCAATATATACAGCCGGAAATAGTTGTTTAAAATCCACATCAAGAGCATTGCAAACAGCTACAATTAGATCAGTAGAAACTGCCTCGGCTTTGCCTGATTCCAGTTTGTGAATGTACTGGTAAGTGCAAGTAACCCCATTATTATTAACTTTGTCTGCAAGGGTTCGCATGGGAACGTCACCACGTAATGATTGTAAGCGTTTTCCCAGTTCAGGACTCCATTTAAGTCTGTCAACAGAATCGAGAGAAATCATCAGTTTACTCTTATCATTCTTACTCACATTGTAATCTCCCAGTTGACTAAAAACAGCTTGGTGACTACTATGAGTTTAAAGTTCATCAAAAACTATGAGAATATGAACTCTAAGATTTTGCAGACAGTATTTGTGATTTCTGTTCTTGGTTGGACTTCGGCGGCGTTTTACTAGGGGATATGCACAATAGCCCTAGTAAAAACCGCCGACGCAAGGGTGAGGGCAACGGTTATATCTATTGGCGCACCATCACCAAGAATGGCAAGGACTACTCCCAGGCTTATTACCACTGGCAAGAGAACGGGCAGAAGAAAACCAAGTACATTCCCAAAAAATTACTAGGGGATATTCAAGAAGCAAACGCAGCCAAGCGCCCAGTTGCAGAGATACTACGCCTGTTGGGGGTTGAGGTCAGCCCTAGTAAATTACTAGGGGATAACGAAATAAACCTTAGTAATGAAGCTTTAGAGATAAACCCTAGTAATGACATATCCCCTAGTAAAATGCGGCGGAATAAGGGAGAGGGGAGCGGTAGTATTCATTGGCGAACTATTACCAAGAATGGCAAGGATTACCAGCAGGCGTACTATCACTATGAGTTTTGGAGCGAAGGCGATCGCTTGGTCAAGTCATCGAAGTATATCCCTAAGCGGTTACTTAATCGAGTTCAGCAGATGGAGCAAGAGAAAGTGGCTATTAGAGAGATTTTGGGGGTTTTAGGAGTGAGGAAATAATGATTGTGAGGCTGTCACGGTAACTGCTGCTGAAGTACTTGAATTAACCGAGCAGGAGCGAAGTGAGCGATTGAAATCACTAAATGTTGAACGGTTCAACATTAATTGCATTAAATTACCTTCACATTATTTTGTAAAGCTTGTATATTTTAAATGAAACAAGGAAGTGATTTGTTGATGGCTTGTATAAAATGTTTCTCAAAATTAGAAAAACTTTTTAGAATCCACTTTAAATCCAGCGTTTGGCTAAAAACAAAATAGATATTCTAGCTTTACTCTTGTGTTTGTATTGACTTTTTCGGTATACTGATGTCACTAAAGTCATATACTTCACAACTTGCACTTATTATTGTTGATTAAAAGTCAAAATCAAGAGTATCAATTTCCTATCTACAAAGTAGATTGTATTATTCGCGCTTGACTAATGAGGTGTATGCAAAGATGTAATTTAGTTGACAGATAGAATGAGCTATTGTATCAATCCTTTTTGTCCAAAACCTTCTGATCTGGGGAATGCTAGGAATCGCATTTGCCATAACTGTGGTTCAGAAATACTTCTAAAGGATCGCTATCGGGTTCTCAAACAGATAGGTAAAGGAGGCTTTGGTAATACTTTTGAAGTTGAAGACTATGGCACGATAAAAGTGCTAAAGGTGTTAACAGAAAATAATGAAAAAGCCATTGAATTATTTCAGCAAGAAGCCAAAGTTTTAAGTAAGTTAAATAGTGAGGGAATCCCTAAAGTAGATTCTGGTAGTTACTTCACTTTTTTACCTAAAAATAGCTCTACGCCATTGCACTGTTTAGTAATGGAGAAAATAGAGGGGGTTGATTTAGCGCAGTGGATGGTTGCTCATCATTATCAACCAATCTCTCAAAGTCAAGCTATTAATTGGTTAAAGCAGCTTGTAGAAATTCTCGCTTTAGTACACACTCATCAATATTTCCATAGGGATATCAAGCCTCAAAATATTATGCTACGCTCAACTGGGCAGCTTGTCTTAATTGATTTTGGGGCTGTAAGACAAATTACAACAACTATTTTAGAAGGAAGCCGTCATACCAGAATTATCTCTGAGGGTTACTCACCACCGGAGCAACAAAACGGTTACTCTGTTCAACAATCAGACTTTTTTGCTTTAGGAAGGACTTTTATTTTTTTGGTTACAGGTAAAGAACCCCAGGATGCAACTATTTATGATCCCCTTACTAACACCCTAAACTGGCGTGAACACGCACCGCAGATTTCCCCATCTTTAGCAGATTTAATAGATAAATTAATAGCATTTAATGCAAACCAACGCCCTAAAAATACACACGATATATTAAAATCCTTGCAAGAGATTGAAAAAACATCGTATACACATAATACTATTAAACAATTAACAAATCTCTGGTTAAATAAAAGTTTCAAAATTGTTGGCTCATCTAGTTTCGTTTCTACTTTATCAATTGCTAAGGCCAAGCCTTATAATTCTGGATTCACTAGTGCAACCACAAAATTAGTATGGAAGCTGTTTGTAATTTTTGGGTTAGGATGTTCTTCTATTGCTGTTGCTGCTTTTTATAACTTGACTACTAAAAACATAGTAACATCACGCGAGATTTTACCTATTATTACTCCTGCTTCTTCTGCTCTACCTATACTAACAAGCCATTTAATTACAGAAATATTTGAATCTGAAGCTACTTTTAGTTCTGCTCCCCTGCAAAAGAAAGAATCTTTAAGAATTCCGTCTAAAAATTTAACAGAATTAGAATTAGCGAAAAGCCAGATAAACCTTAAGAACCAACATAAAGTAACAGTTATCGCTCAAGTACAAAAACAAAAAAATTTAATTCATCAGCAAGTAAATATACCTAAAAAAACTAGAATGAGGCTAGAAGTTAGAAAAATTCAAAGAGATGATCAAGTATTGTTAAAACAAAAATTTAGTAGACAGCAATTATCATCTAAATTACAGCTAGACATTAAAAAAGTAAAAGACGTAAATAGTTCATCAAATAACTATATTATTAATGTTGCCAAGCCTTGGGAAAACAGGGATAATTTTCCAAAGCCTTCTGATGAATTAGAAATAGTAATAAAAAAAAGGAATCGCTGATGTCGTTTTTAATTAAAATCCTAATTAGTCTATTTATAACTAGTGTATTCTTGGTGTTAAAGCCAATGAGTGTTTATGCACAAGTTAATATTAAGTTACTTACTCAAACAGTAGAAAGTTGCCAAAAAGATGCACTATCTCCTGATTATTATAAACAAATAAACTTAAATGTAGTACAATATTCATACGAGCAAAATATTTATCAAGATGATGATTTAAAAAGATGTATTAAAAATAGATACCATTACTCTTTAGTTTTATCAAAATTCCCTTGGCTTGTTTCCACAGGAGAAGCTCTGCCTGGATACCCCGGTGCTGTAATTGTTGGAAAGTTAGCAAATGATTACCCTTATTCAAGCACTGGTTTATTAGACTGTATTGCTAGTCAAGATCCTTCAAATCAAGATTGTATCTTGACGTATAACTACATTGCAATAGGGCAAAAAGTGACTGAATGGACTACGAGTATAGGCTTTTTAGAATTAAGTTATTTAGCCTATGTTTGTCCTTCTTGTGTTATTGCTCATAATGATGTATCAGGCTCAAAGGAAAAAATTCTAATCTCTTTTATGAAGTGGTTTCTTACACTTGATAAGCCACAACGAAGAGAATTGCTAACTTTGTTAGGAGATGATAATAATGCTTATAAATTAAGAGAAGCATTAAAAGATGAATCTACAGCAGCAATAGAGGAGTATGAGGAAGCACGAGCAAGGGTTGAGCAACAAGATCGTGAACAGCGTAGACGAGAACTATTAGGTCAATAAATGATTAATTAGCCATTTTTTTTTCAACCGCCCAACTCAGATACCACCCCTTCAGAAGACCCTTCTAACGCAACGATTGACGTTCCCGCCGTTGAAATTCCAGAACTAACCGAGGATGAACAACGCGTAGACGCAAAGCGGCTTGTCGTAGACATCGCCTGCATTTAGAACGCAGAGTTGAAAGAGCATTTTTTGAGGCTGGTAAGGCATTGATGGAACTGCGCGATCGCCGATTATACCGTTCCACACACACAACCTTTGAAGAATATTGCCGCGATCGCTTTGGCTTCGAGCGCCGTCATCCTTACAGGTTGATTGAAGCTGCGGTTGTGGTAGATAATCTGATGCAAATGTGTCCCACTGGGACACAAGTCGAAAATGACTCAAGTTCTATTGGGACACAAAACGAAAGTAATTCAAGCGGCGAACAAATGCGTCCCATTGGGACACAAGTCGAAAATGGCTCAAGTGATGAGCAAGAGCAATCTGTTGGGACACAAAACGAAAGTGATTTAAGTTCTGCTGGGACACAAACCGAAACAGATTTGAGTGAACAGCGAATGTGTCCCACTGGGACACAAATTCTGCCAACGAGTGAGCGCCAAGTCCGTCCTCTCACCAAGCTAGAACCCCAGCAGCAGGTTGAAGTGTGGCAACGGGCAGTTCAAGTTGCCAAGGGTAAAGTTCCTAGTGCCAGGATCGTAACTGATGTGGTTCAAAGAATTATGGAGCGAACTCAAATCCCCAACACCTACCAAATTGGCGAAGTCTGCCAGATTTTACCCAAAGATAACCCCGACCTCAGAGGCAAAGGCAGGTGTTGGTGCATCGTGACTCATGTGGGGGAATTTAGCTGTACTGTGAGAACTTGGGATGGCGAATGTAGTGTTGGGGTGCAGCATTTGAAGTCATACAATTACTTACCTGCTGAATGCCAACAGATGCAGCAGATTTGCGATCGCATCAGCAGAATATATTCTGATTCTCTGGAGGATACAGTCAAAAATCTGTTGCAGTCGTTGGGGAAGTTGAACCGTCCTTGTTTAACTGCTGTAGAGGAGAAGCTGTTGAGTGTTCTAGAGTTGGAATATAGGAACTAAATTACCCAGATTTATTAGCATCTTCGTCAGCAGCAATTTTCTAAATTACTGCTTTTTGCCTGCTAGTCTGAGAACAACCTATGATTGGGCTAATTAGAATAGATGAAACTAATTCTATTTTCTGGTATTCCTGGCACTGGCAAAAGTACCCTGTCAGAAAAAGTTGCACGGAAATTGCACATTCCTGTATTCTCTCGCTTACTGGATACTAGGAGCAATGCTGCTATCACAGTTGCGTGTTCAACAGGAGGGATTTTATGTTACGACTGCGGAAGCACTGCTGACAATGCTAATCCAACGACAACTAATGTTAGGACAATCGGCTATTTTGGACACTCCTGCGAATACAGTCACACATTGCACCTACAAAAAGCATTCTGCAATTATTCCTAGTAGGGACTCAAAGCAGCTTCTCCGGCACTGTTAGTCCAGATGTCGTCTGGCAACGCTCGATCTCGGTGACACACCAGATCAAGGTCAGGATACGTGATTGTGTCTACTGCTGATCGGGTGCCGACTACTAGGCATCGCGTTGCCTGGGAGCTACGATTCTCAAGACAGTGACCAACAGGCACTCCTGCTGGAAACGTTGCGGCATTGCCAGGACGTAGTATAGTCTCTGTGTCTCCTTCAATGAGTACGATCTCGCCTTCAAGGACATAGACCATTTCATCCTCAGCACTATGCCAATGCTTGAGTGATGAACGAGAGCCAGGTTGCAGGATTTCGATGAACGCACCGAACTGGGTAAGCCCTCCTGCTTCGCTAATCCAGAGTCTGTGATCTGGTTTTTGCGCGGTGTGAGAAGGGTTTTCCTCTATGACGAGACGTTCGGGAGTGATAACAGTCATGCTGACACCTTTAGGAATTTTGGGGCAATATTTATTCCATTATGTCTTTGTCTTGTCAATCCAAGACAAAGACATTATCTGACTTTAAAGCTAAGGACAACCCAAAGCTCAGAGGTAATACCAATTCACTCAATGATTGAGACAAATAGATTGACACAATCCAGGTGCAGACAGCAATTTCCAATCCAAAATCTAAAATGGTATAAAGTGGCTGTTGGGCGATTGTCACTTAAGTGAACGACGTTAGTTGTACTGTGAAAACCTGGGATGGCGAGTATACGGTTGGGTTGCAATACCTAAAGTCCTACAATTATTTGCCCCAGGAATGTCAGCAGATGCAGGAGATATGCGATCGCACGCTCAATGGTAATTCAAAACTCAGAGATTCGAGAACGTGTTAAGCAAATCGCTCAGGAGTTAATAGGTGGATATGAACCAGAAATTAGATGAAAAGCAAGCACGGTTTCAAGGCGAAAATACATCAAATCGTTTAGGTCATATCGCGTCAAATTTAGCTAGGTTGAGAACATTTTGTAACATTGCTTACCCGCAAGCAGTTGAAAGTGTGGCAGATGAAACTATATGTTTTATTGAATGGACAGCAGCAGAAATTGAACCAGAATATGCCGAAGAATTGGTGAACATTCAAGTTCAACTAGCTAGGTGGAAATTAAAATTTGATAGTCTTTGGTCTGATGAGAGCGAACGCACAAATATGTCTGAACAAGCTAGTGCTTGGTCAGAGCGAGTATTAGATATGTCAGGTTTATTGTCCCAATCTGCGTGACATACTCCTACACTGATGCTATCGCATACAGTGTAGGCTTCTCACCAAATCCAGCTATCGCTTCGGATACTCGATGAGCTTTAAGAACCGGATGCCCCTCGGCTCTATTTTTTATATTTATTGCTGCGTTGTGGTCACGGTCAAGACTACATCCACAATGTGGGCAGTCATGCCATCTTTCATGCAGTTTTTTAGGTACTTTTGCACCACAACTAGAGCATTCTTGACTTGTCCCAGATGCTTTAACAGGTATTACCAACAAACCAGCATTTTCGGCTTTGTTTGTCAGTATTGATAAAAAGTTACCCCAACCAGCATCATGTACAGATTTTGAAAGTCTAGACCTTGAAAGTCCTTTGATGTTTAAATCTTCATGTGCGATTACGTCATGTTTTTTCAATAAGTTGTTAGCAGTTTTAAAGTGGAAATCTTTGCGCTTGTCAGCAACTTTTTTATGTTGTTTACTTAGTTGCTTGACAGCTTTTGTTCTACGAACACTACCCTTCTTACGTCGTGAAACGCGCTTTTGGATAACTCTCAGGCGTTTTTGAGCTTTACGGTAATGTTGAGGAATAGCTACCGTTTCACCATCAGCAGTTGTTAAAAACTCTTTCAACCCCATATCAATACCAGTTATCGATTCTGGATTAATATCTGGTTTGATTTCTGGAACTGTAGAATCTTCTAGGCTGAGAGTTAAGTAATATCCGTCAGCTTTTTTGGTGATAGAGGCAGTTTTAATCTTAAAATCATCAGGTAATGGGCGATGCAATACAACTTTGACTTTACCTAGTTTTGGTAAATCAATTAAATTACCCTGCAAACAACCATCTTTCATTTGTGGGTAAGTAAAGGTTTTGTATCTGCTACGAGATTTAAACCTTGGCTTACCGCTTTTTCTGCCATTACTATCACCCTTAAGAAAACGGTCAAAAGTTACCTTAACTCTTTTAACTACATCCTGTAGAACTTGTGAATAAACATCGCCATAATGAGGATGCGTTTTTTTGAGTTCAGGTAATGTCTTTTTTTGAGAGTAATAGTCTGGATTATCTCTTAATTCTGGAAGGTGACAAACAAGAGGACAAGCATTAACAGGACAACGATTTTGCTCATACCAGTTAAATCTATCTGCCAACAAATAGTTATACTGGGCGCACAACATAGACAACCATCTGTCTATTTCTGTCGCCTGTTGTTTTGTCGGGCGTAATCTGTACTGGTATGCTGTCCTCAACTGTTTATCACTACCTTTATAAATCAGTGCTATGTTTTTAGCATACACTGATTTCAATTTAAGTCTATATCCAATGAAAAATGACTTTGTTTCCAAGGGGAGGTCTGTTAGTGACCTGAAAGCTCACCTAGTTTTAACAACAAAATACAGGCGCAGAGCATTTAACTCAGCAATGCTAGAACGCCTGCATACTATCTTTGAGGAGTTATTAGTAAAGTGGGATTGCAAGCTTGTTGAGTTCAACGGTGAAGACAATCACATACATCTTCTATTCCAATATCATCCTGACTTAGAACTCAGCAAGTTAGTCAATAATTTAAAATCTATTTCGTCTAGAAAATTGAGACAAGAATTTTCTGAACATTTAAAAACTTTTTATAGCAAAGATGTTTTTTGGAATGGGTCTTATTTTATCGCTAGTTGTGGTGGAGTTACCGTTTCAACTTTGAAAAAATACATTGAAAATCAGCAACAACCAGAAGATTAAATTTTGTTCGTTTCCTCCATATCTCCCTCCCTCGCTGTCGCATTGGTGAGGCAGTGCGTTGGGCGGGCAATGCCCGACTTGTAGCAACTGCCGTCGGGAGATTGTCGTAAACTCACGCGCAATTCATGAGGACACTTGCGTGGGCGGGTTTCCCGACTTGAGCAAAGTGTCTGTCTCATCACTCGTCCTTTCGGACTGAGTGAGAGGCTTCTTGCTGTTCAAGCTAAATTTGCTATTACTTGCATCCAAAATGGTAGGATTTCACCGAAAATGTGAGATTGCGCGATCCGGTTTATAATCGCAGATATAGCTGATGCGCCAGATAGCACCAATACCCACAGAGCGCACCCTCACCCTCAAGTCATCAAAGTATATTCCCAAACGCTTACTGAAGCGTATTCAGCAGATGGAGCAGAAGAAAGCGGCGGTTAGGGAGATTTTGGGGGTGTTGGGCGTTTTAAATATTAGTAGAGATTAGTTTAATGTTAATTTTATGAAAGTAACAAAAACTAATAAAATGCTGTAATAAAATGCTGATGATTTAACTTGCAAATCTCTACCAATGTTCAAGGAATATATTTAACCAAGATTCTAGTGTTCTAGCACGTCGTTTAGCGGTAGTTTCTGAAAGTGATGGACAAACTTCATTTAAAAATTGTTCTGCATTTTCAGGCTTAATTTCAGAAAGATCATTGGCATTTGTCCAATTGAACCATGCTGAACCAACATTTGATGATATGAATTGGTAGGCCAGGAATCTCATTTTCGCTTCTGTTGACGGCAAACGATTCATTACAGAGCAGGCTGTGGTTGGTCTGACACGTTCATCGACAAGCCCAAGAATTTTAGCTGCTGCTTGATAATAAAGGAAATCTCTATCAACAGTTTTATCTGTCTCTAAAAACTGTTGCCGTACAATTGATGGAGAACGTGGATACTGAATTAATAATTCTGCCAAGCGTATGACTCTTTCAAGGTCGTTAGCCTGGGGAACATCCTGAGATAAAATTCTAACTTTAGGTGAACTATAAGCCTGAATAGTGGGAAAATCTTTTGTAGAAATTGACTTGATAATGCGTAATTCTGAAGCATCAGTTGAAACAGCTAAATCTACAGTAATTTCATCTCTTCTTAAACTTTCTATACAGTCTTGCCAACTATTAAACAAAGACGAATTATTTCTTTCATCTGTACTATCTTCTAGTAGAGAAAGGGATTGTATCACAGTCGCAAGAGACGTTGATTGATTAGAACTAAGGTTCATGTGAACAATGATTGTCCATGATCCTGGTATTGCGTGTGCAGGTGTAAAAGTAGGTAACTTAGATATATTACTAAAAGTCACATCTGCAATTTCTTGAAATAATCTCTCTAACTTGTCAATTACATTAGCAATATTAGACCAATCCTTTTGCTCTTGATTATTATCGATATGAATTGCAACAGATAAACCATCCCCTTCCAAAATTGTTCCCAATGCAGAAAGAGAGGAAGTGATAAACCGGGATATATTTTCTTTGACTTTATAATTATTCCTTATTTCTGTATCTGAATTTAAAACTTGAGTTGTATAAATATTCTTTAGTAAAAGACTGCCAGCCGACCAGATACGTTCATCAGAGTACCGTTCCTGACAGTTTTCCCTGGCTAATTGATAAAATGCTTCTATTCCTTCATTCCAAGCTTCTTTGAGATCCAAGTCATCCACTTTATCTAGCACTCTCTTAATGCAAGATTCAAACTCCTGAAGTTGTTTATTTGTACGAGGAGCTTTAGCATAACTCTCTCCATAAGTGGCAATGAAATCTAAAGTTTGTTCAGCAATTAGATCACTTCCTTGAGAAAGGCTAACCTTGAAAAAATAATCTAGTGTAGGAGTCAAGAGAGTAAAAATAGGTAACTTCCAATCTACTACACTAGAAGTAAGTCCAAGAATACTAATTCGTGAGGGGCTATCAATTGCAATAGTTTGTCTAGACAAAACTGCGGTTAAAAATAGCCATATTGCATCCATGCTGAGTTCTGGATCTTTTTTAAGAATTTCACGTCCCAGCACCCCTAGACCTATTTCTAAAGCTTGCTGTGAGCCTAGAGCAAGCAGTGCAGCAAAATCTCGAACTTTAGCATTGATAGTTCTCAAGTTAGAGAGAGTTTTTGCTACTTCTTCTCTTGCTCTATCAAGATTATGGGCATCTATAAATTGCTGTACTTCTATAAGGAGATTTGTCATGAGCTTTTTTCTGGCACAAAAGTAAGTCCACTTGCAATCTCGATATCAACACGAGCATTGCCTACTGCACGCTTAGTATTTTGAAACGAAGGTGGTTGCGCTTCAGGCCCGATACCACCCTGCTTACTTGCATTTTGTACAAAACGTTTAGCTTTAGAAAATGCTTGTTGCCGTTCTGCTTGCTGAGATTTATTACATTGTGCTTGAATTGTAGCAAGAAATAATAAACCCTCCTGCTCAGTAACAGGAGTCATCCTTGCCCAAGAACAGCTGTAACCTCCGTTCTCAGCAATATCATCTCCTTGAGCTTGTACTCTTCCACGGCAAGCTTTTTGAAGGGTAGTTATTCTAAACTCCGCCATACTCTTACCCGCTTTCAAGTGAACATCTAACTGCTCAAGCAATTCTGATTGTTCTTCGCTGATATAAAACTCATTACCAACTTTTGCAAGCTGAATTCTTAATAGATCGATACGCTGTTTGAAGACAGATTCAGTAATTCGATACTTTCTCAGAAGTTGGGCTACTGATACTCGGTCGAGTTTGGTCATAGGCAGCAGACAGGCTATTAAATAGTTTGTATAATAACTTACTTCATAGCACAGCTACTTAGCAAATTTATTTAACTAAAAGAGGTTGAACTATTAATCAACCACCTTATAGTAAAAAAGCTATCTCCACTACATTTAGTAATACAACACCGTCGAATAATTCTGATAACGATACCTGTGACCAAGATAATCCTGCTAACGTAAGTATTACCGTTAATGCTGTTGAAGTTCCTGAACTAACCGAGCAGGAGCAAAGCGATCGCTTGCACTTGGAACGCAGAGTTGAGAGAGCATTTTTTGAGGCTGGTAA
The DNA here is from genome assembly GCF_014696905.1 of Nostoc sp. FACHB-190. Classification (NCBI taxonomy): domain Bacteria; kingdom Bacillati; phylum Cyanobacteriota; class Cyanophyceae; order Nostocales; family Nostocaceae; genus Nostoc; species Nostoc sp. FACHB-190. The sequence continues at coordinate 17,052 of NZ_JACJQW010000052.1, read as the reverse complement.
GGCATTGATGGAATTGCGCGATCGTCGGCTTTATCGTTCTACTCATACAACATTCGAGGAGTATTGCAAAGATAGATTCGGTTACAATCGTTCTCGTTCCTACCAGTTAATTGATGCGGCGGCTGTTGTGGACATTTTACCAACTGCCGAAGGACAAGTTCGACCACTGGCAAAGCTTGAGCCTCAAGAACAGCAGGAGGCTTGGCAAACTGCTGTGGAAGAAACTGGCGGTAAAGTACCAACTGGCCGCATCGTCAAGGATGTCGTAAAAAGGATAATGGAGCGTACCAAAATCCCCAATACCTACCAAGTCGGAGAAGTCTGCCAAATTCTCGCAAAGGACAACCCAGAACTCAGAGGTAAGGGTGGGTGTTGGGGCATAGTTAACCATGTGGGTGAATTTAGTTGTACCGCAAAAACCTGGGATGGCGAGTATACGGTTGGGTTGCAATACCTAAAGTCCTACAATTATTTGCCCCAAGAATGTCAGCAGATGCAGGAGATATGCGATCGCATTAGTCAGGTATATTCGAGTGAGTTGGAGGAGTCGGTGCAGAGGTTTTTGGAGCCATTGGGGAGGCTAACCCAATGTAATATTTTTCAAATCTCTGATTTTCTCGATGATAACCATAGATTTAAGTATATCTATCAATTTTTACACAATCTTTATTAAAAATGTATTCCTAAAGATAGTTACATAAGTGTATTCTCGTATCAAGAGACATAAAAACACATTAAATTTTATCTTTGCGTATATAAATCAGAGCAATATGATTCAAAATTTTCAAGTTCAAGAACTGTTAATTGCAATCGCTGTTCAGCAGCAAAACCCCAGCATTTTGACCGCCGACTTCCTGAAATACACAGGGATTGTCCCTAGTGATTGGGAATTAGCTAGACCACCAGTTGTAAGTAATACTGCGGCGCAGGTTGTTTACCAGAATGGAGTGAGCATAGTTGCAGAGGTCAATAGAGTGATTTTTGCAGAGGCGATTGCCAATAAAGAAGTAAACGATGTACAAGTTGGGGCGATCACAAATAAGTATATTCAGACAGTCAAACAAGTGAACTATCAGGGCGTGGGAATTAACTTACGAGGACTTGCACCTTACGAGCCAAAAAACTTGAGCGCACGCAATTACACCTTTAGTAAACTCCTCCAGGCTGGAGCATGGCAAGATTTTGGCTCTGCGCCTGTGGAAGCATCTGTGCGTTTAGTTTACACACTGGATGAAACACGGCTATATCTGGATATTAATGAAGCTCAGTTACAGTATCCAGACCAAACTACTAAGCCAGCAGTTTTGTTTTCGGCGAATTTCAGCCATGTGATCAATCAAGAAGAACCAACAGCACGGTTGGTTGCTATAGGTGCAGTGATTGACAAGTGGCAAACAGATGTAGAAACACTCAAAGAGCTTGTTAACAGCAAGTTTTTTAATTCTGAAGGCTATCCAATCAATACAGCGTCAACCGATACGATTCTGTTTCCATCTGTTTCGTAAAACAAAAAAACAAGTAATTTCTATAGGTGTCAGCTTTTAAGCAGCTAATAGGATAATCTGTAAAATTACTAACAATTCATGAAAATTTAGCAAAACGCTATATAAACTTTATACTTCAATCAGTATAATCATGTAATAAAAGCGCAAAGGAATACTTATTTTTATCTAGAAGCATATAAATAGGGGAAACTGAAATATATCAGTTTTTCTGATTGAGACGGTTTTTATCAAATTCAGTCAAACTAAAAACTTTGTTAGATTCCATGCTGGCAGTGCATTTGGTTGACGCGAAATTGACAAATAGCAAGGTTTGAAGTTGTTGAAACCAGCTTTTGAATTTAGCTAGAGAAATTAAACCAACGGATTGATGACGACTTAACTAAAAATTAGGGCCAGCACCCCCAATGGATACCGGAATAAGCATTTTTGACCAAAACAACTTTACATTTAACGATCCAAATCTGCTTTTTGCTCAAACTTCCGATTGGCAGCTAGGAACAGTAGAAAAGTTGCCTTCCAGTTTGCTAGGAGCAGAAAAACTAGAGATTCCGGTATTGACTACTGATGATTTACCATCATCAACAGTGGTTAATTCCAATTATCCTGCAAAATTAGATCCGTTTTTTGGAGCCTCTCTAGTAGTAAATGCAGAAGCTGTCAATATATCATTGTTACAAATAAAAGACTCATTAAAAAATTTCCTTCAACAGTCCAATTACCGTGATAGCTTGCAACTAGCTTTTGGAAGTGGATGGCAAGAAGAAACCGCTTCAGCTTTAATCAACGACTTAGCCCTAGGGAAAAACTCACCCGAAATAAAAATTGTCAAAGTAGAAGCTCTCCAAGCTAGAGGTGCATTTAGCCAGCAAACGAACACAATTTATCTAGCACAAGAATTTGTAGAACAAAATTCTACTGATGCTATTGCAAGAGTTCTGACTGAAGAACTTGGACACTACATAGATTCAAAATTAAATCCAGAGGACTCTCCTGGAGATGAAGGAGAGATATTTGCTGCACTAGTAGATGAATTTGAGTTAACACCAGCACAAATACAAGCACTCAAAGCAGAAGATGATCATGCTATACGCTTGTTAGATGGTCAATTAATCAGTATAGAACAAGCTTCATTAGATAAAAATTCAGCTATTACTCGTTTAGATAATTTAGGTGAAGTGCTACGTGTTCCTGGAGATAACAATGAAGGAACAACATTATTATTTCAATGGACAGCAAGAGAAGCTGCTTATAATAATGAAATTGGTGTATTTGTTGTTGACGAACAGGGACGAGTTAATGGAATTAAGCCGACTGAAGCTGGATATGCACAAGCCGCATTAACTTCTGCTTCTCGTCAAGTATTATTTTCTTCTGGTCAAAGGGCTGGTAATTGGCGACAATTGACGTTTCAAGAAGGACAATACCTAGCTTTTTATCTAATTCAAAATAATACAGCCGAGAACTGGTTAACAACAAATTCACAAAATCAATTAGACAAAAAGACCTTAGTATTCTTCTCAATCAACAATGCTAATCCCGACAATTTTAACCATGTAAAAAGCAAAAGCATGGGAGATAGTATATGGCAATTGCGCTGGGAAGATTTAGTTAATGGTGGCGATCAAGATTTTAATGATGTGGTCTTTAATGTTAGCCTTTTAGGATTAAAGACTCCGGGAGAAATAGGGCAGATTGTTCCTACTCAAATTAGCTTGATTGGCAGAGATGCGAAATTCAAACATGAAATGGGTTTATTTTTAGTTGATGATGCCTATGGCAGAATTGGCAATCTAACTCCAGATAATCCCAATTATATAAACGCTGCTTTATCGGCGGACAGAAGACAAGTCATTTTTGATTTTGATCAACCAGAATTAACTACAGTTAATTTAAATTTACCAGCAGGGCAATATATAGGTTGGTATTTAATAAGTAATGGGACAACTGAGCAATTCTTGAGTGACAACCCCACCAATCTCCCAGGGAAGTCAATAAATGCCTTTTTCTCATATAGTGCTGCTAATCCTGATGGACTAAATCATGTTCATCATCAAGCTCAGAACGAGTTAGCTTGGGAAGATTTATTTGGTGGTGGAGATAGAGATTATAATGATTTGATATTCCGCTTTAATTTTGCCACACCTGATGTAGTTAATAAATCTCCAATAGGAATTAATTTAAATTTAACTAATAATAGTGAAAATATACCTCCAGATAGCGTTATTGGTGATTTTAATACAATTGATCCAAATCTACAGAATACTCATGTTTATAGTTTAGTAAATGGCGAAGGAGATGAAGATAATGATGTATTTAAGATTGTCGGCAATAAATTAATTATTACTGAATATCCAGATTTTGAAACGAAGCCTACATATAAAATTAGAGTCAGAACTACTGATGCTGGTGGTTTATTCTTTGAAAAGGCTTTTAGTGTTAGCATTACCAATGTCAATGAAGCACCAGCGATCGCACTTCCGCAAGCTCAATTTGTGGCAGAGAATACTGATTTAACCATTACTGGTATTAGTATCAGTGATGTCGATGCAGGTAATGGTGAGTTGCAGGTAACTGTGACAGCAAATCAAGGGATATTAACTCTTGGTTCAACCACTGGACTTACTTTTACTACAGGCGACGGTAACACTGGCAGTAGTGTAACTTTCACTGGAAATCTCCCGGCAATTAACAAAGCACTAGCAAATTTAATTTATCGTGGTAATCCCAATTTTAGTGGTAACGATACTGTTACGTTCACGGTAAATGATTTGGGTAATAGCGGTAATGGAGGAGCTTTAACTACTACTAACACTTTAAATGTGACAGTTAATGGCTCTGGAATTGTGCTGCGGGAAGATAACTTCTTTTTAAAGAATTACGAGCAAACGATCACTATCCCTGCAACGACATCAATTCTCAGCTTCACTTATAGTGATCTCAACTTTGATACCACAGATTCAGATAGTATTAAAGATGCTTTTGAAGTTGCCTTAGTGGATACCCAAGGTAACTCCTTAGTACATACAATAAAAGCTAATCGAGATGCTTTCTTGAATATCACTGAAAGCCAAGGTGTAGCTTTAGCTGCTGGTGCGACTATAGAAGGTCAGACACTCAAAGTGAATTTGGCAGGATTAACACCAGGGTCAGCAAAAGTTATTTTTCGATTAGTTAACAATGATGGTGATACCAATACTACAGTTCGTTTAAGTAATATACAAATATCACCAGAAACAGGAATTACACCTGTTGCCATTACTCCAGAGGTAAGTATAACAGCAGCTAATTCACAGATTAATTTTCAACTTCTGTCAGATGTTAGCAGTAGTTTCACCCCTGAATATCGGCGGACATCATTTAATCAAGACACCAAGCTTTTATATGCTGATATTGCAGTTAAGAATGTAGGTACTTATGTAGTTGATGCTCCCTTAGTTGTAGCTATTAAATCTTTGAGTGACCCATCTGTGCAGGTAGTGGGAGCAGATGGAGTGACACCAGAAGGGTTGCTATATTTCAATTTAAGCAACTTAGTAACAGATGGCAGTCTTGACCCCAACGAACAGATATTAACTCGGACTATCAGTTTCTTCAATCCTCAGCAGGTGCAATTTAATTACGAATTAGTCTTCTTAGGACAGTTAAATATTGCGCCGGAATTTGTTAGTGAACCTGATGTAGAAGCATTGGTGGGTAAACCTTATGTCTATGAAGCCAAAGCTATAGATGCTAATAATGACACACTAACCTACTCATTGTTAGTAGCTCCTGAAGGAATGGTAATAGATGGAGCTACAGGTAAAATTAGTTGGACACCTGCGGCTAGTGCAGTTGGTAACTATACAGTAACCGTCCAAGTAGAAGATGGTCGCGGTGGGGTTGACCAGCAAGATTTTGTTTTGGGTGTAATCACACCTCCACCTAATCGGCCACCAGTGGTTACATCTACCCCTGTAGTGGATGCTAGAATCACTCAAAGTTCATTAGGTAAAATTATTGTCGCTAACGATGAATGGACTTTAAGTGACTTAGGTTTTAATAATGCTCCGACGGATGCTAAATCATTTGTCAGCAATATCGCTAACTTTTTTACAGATGGCAAGAAAGGTTCATTCTTAGGTTATTCCAATAATTTTGGCATTACAGGAACTAAACTAGCCCAAGCTTTTACTGATGCTGGACATCAATGGACAGTTAGTACACAGATTCCCTTTACCTTAGAAACACTACAGAAATATGATGGTGTTTTTGTTGGCGGTTTCCCAGCCGATAATCAAATATTAATTGATTATGTCAAAACTGGTGGTAATGTTTATCTTTTAACAGGTTCAGGAATTACTGGTAGTTTTATTCAACCAGCTACTGAAGCGGCAGCATGGCAACCTTTCTTAACAACTTTTGGGTTTTCATTAGCAAATCAATGGAATGAGATTTATGGAAACATTCCTCTTAATCCTTCTCCTCACCCAATTTTTGCAGGAATTAAGCAGCTCTTTCAACAAAATGGTCAGACCATCATTGATCTAGATTCTCAAGATAATGCCAGTGTACTAATTGCTAAAAGTCAAAATGGACAAGGGCTTTATGGAGTTTATGATCCTCGCTTCAATGTGCAAGGTGCTTACACTTATGATGTTGCAGCGATAGATGCAGATGGTGATACGCTAACTTATAAATTGGTAAAATCCCCGACAGGAATGTGGGTTGAACCAGATACAGGACTAATTCGTTGGCAACCAACAAGTCAGCAACTTGGTCAACAGGAAGCAACGGTAGAAGTTAGTGATGGAAAAGGGGGAGTAACCCAGCAGAATTTTTCAATTTTTGTGCAACCGGAAAGCGGAAACTATGCACCTGTAATTATTAGTGAACCTCCGAAAGATTTATTGTTGAGTGAAACTGTATCTGGTTCTCAAAATGATCAAGTTTTGCTAGTTCCTGGGGTAATTGGAAATCAAGTCAAAGTAACTTTTGATTGGGTTTTTGGTGGGCCTGGTTTTGGAGACAGTTATCGTAATGAATTTGGAATTTATAAGGTACTAAATTCTCAAGGACAGGTAGGAAATTTACTTCCTGGTGATGCGGGATATTCACAAAAAGCCCTTGGTTTCGATAACTATCAGGTTATATTTAGAAACGATCAGCAATTTGGAGCAAAAACAGAGGTTAATTTAGAAGCTGGTAGTTTATATGGATTCTATATTATTGCAAATAATACTACTGCCAACTTCCTTTCCATCAATCCTAATAATCTAGTTACTCAAGAACCATTAGCGTTTTTATCTTTTTCTAAAGCCAATCCAGACGATAAATTTGACCATTTAATCGCTACAATAGACCGAGTTGCAGGAACGACACAATTTGCCTGGGAAGATTTAGCCTATGGAGGCGATAGAGATTTTAATGACTTAGTTTTTACACTTAACTTTCCCTTGGCGACAGCAGGTATATCACCTTATGAATATCAGATAAAAGCAGTTGACCCTGATAAAGATTCTTTGAATTATTCTCTAATAAAAGCCCCAGATGGTGCGCTAATTGATCAACAAACAGGCGAATTATTATGGTATCCCCAATCAGCAGAGCCTGGGCAATATGAATTTACAGTTCAAGTGGAAGATGGTAAAGGTGGATTTGATACCCAAGATTTTATTGTTGAAGTGTTGAATAATGCTGCTAGTGAGATTCGGGGGACAAAGTGGGAAGATATTAACGGAGATGGAATCCGTAATAATGAACCTGGATTATCTGGTGTAACTGTTTATCTTGACTTAAATAATAATGGGTTACTAGATGACGATGAACCAATTCAGATAACAGCATTTGATGACCCAAATACCCTAGATATTGATGAAACAGGACAATATAAGTTCACTGGATTACACCCAGGAAACTATATTGTCAGAGAAGTAGTTCCTCATGGTTATCAACAGACATTTCCTAGTGTAAACATACCTAGTAAATCAGTAGCAGTAAATATTCCAGGCACAAGTGATATCTGGTTAGCTGGAATGCCTAATGGTTCTACTGCCAGTTTTTCTGATGTAGCTCCGGCTCAATCTCCAATCAATATTTCTAACTTCCCACTTTTTGTTGGTTCTAAGTTAGCGTTTAATGCTACAGGTAGCGTTAACAATGATCCTTTCCCTTCAGGTTTAACCCCAGATGGTGGTACCTTCTTTTCTCATGCAACTTTAGCAGAAAATGGAGTTGCTAATCTAATCGCTCCAATCAATAGTTTAGTTGGTGTCTTCTTGGGAACGGAACAACCTAACTTAACATCTGCTCCTAGCCAGCTAGATTTTAATAATTCAGGTAACGTTCCTGGTGGAATTAATTACACAATACTGACTCCTCAATTAAAGCAAGTCTTCTTTATTGGTGATGGAATAAACAATCAAGGTGTGCGCCAACAGGTAGTTATTCCACAAGGAGCAAATCGCCTATTCTTAGGAACAATGGATGGGTATGAATGGTATAACAATTTTGGTTCATTTAATGTCACAATTACATCTGAAGATTTATCAAAACCTGATTTTTATACAGTTAATTTAAAAGCAGGTGAAATTGTTGAAAACATCAATTTTGGCAATCAAAAAACTGGAGAAATAAACCCGAACAAACCACCAGTATTTACTAGTACAGCCCCAACCATCGCCTCAGTCGGAGAACTCCTACGCTACAATGCCAAAGCCACAGATCCAGATGGCGATCGCCTCATCTTTGATCTACCCGTAAAACCAGAAGGAATGGCCATTGATGAAAACACAGGTATCCTTGTCTGGAATCCCCAAATTGACCAAACTGGTGTTCATGACATAATCCTACGAGTACGGGATAGCAATGGTGGAGTAACTCTGCAAGCTTTCCAAATTCAAGTTAATGCTGCTAATACTGCACCTGTTATTACTTCCACTCCACCAGTCCAAGCAGTTGCAAACGTTCCTTATCAATATCGCGTCCGCGCTCAAGATGCAGAAGGGGATAACCTAAACTACAACTTGACTAATGCGCCAATAGGCATGACTATTAATGCCACTACAGGCGTGATTAACTACACTCCCACAATTGCCCAACTAGGCGATCGCTCTGTAGAAATTACCATTACCGACAGCAAAGGCGCAACTACTACCCAAAACTACACTCTCACAGTAGTTGCTAGTGCTAACAATAATTTACCCACTATCACCTCCACCCCACGAGATCGCATCCGTCTTGCCAGTAACTATTACTACATTGCTGAAGCCACTGACCCAGATGGTGACCCCATCACCTTCAGCCTTGACAATGCACCCACAGGTATGACTGTAGACGAGGAAGGGATAGTCCGTTGGACACCTACTGCCGCACAATTTGGTGCTAATTTCGTTACCCTCAAAGTTTCTGATGGTCGTGGTACTCCTGTCACGCAGACATTTACTATTAACGTTATTAGCCAGAACAGCAATCAAGCACCTAGCATCGACTCAAAAGCACCTCTAGTTGCCACTGCTAACCGTCAGTATCAATACAATATTGTCACCAGTGACCCGGATGGAGATCCAGTTGTCCTCAACTTGAGCCAAGCACCCCAAGGGATGTCTATTGACCCCATCTCTGGTAAATTACGCTGGACACCGAGAGTTGACCAAATCGGCAGCCATGAAGTCATTGTTGAAGCTTTTGATGGCCAAGGTGGATTAACCGAGCAGAAGTTCACCATTACCGTTAGAGGTGCTAACTTACCACCGACAATTATTTCTACTCCGCCAACTATCGGCGTTTTAAATCAGGTTTACACCTATCAAGTTAAAGCCACTGACCCAGAAAATGACCCCCTCACTTACAGCCTGATTAATAATCCACCTAATGGCATGACCATTGATGCTAAGACTGGATTAATTCAATGGACACCGGGCCAATTAGGTGAACAGAAAATTGAAATTTTGGTCAATGATGGTCAAGGTGGAGTTAATATTCAAACTTTCAGGCTACAGGTATTAGAAAAAGCACCAAATCTCTTACCTAGCATTACCTCAAAACCTGTAGTAGCAGTTACACCAGGAACAGAGTACCAGTATGACGTAGATGCGATCGACCCGGAAGGAAGCGCGATCGCCTACTCGCTACAAAATAATCCTAATGGCATGACCATTGACCCACAAACGGGATTGATTAAGTGGCAAACTACATCTACCTTCCAAGGTGAAGTGCCTGTGATAGTGGTAGCAACGGATGCCGCAGGCGGACGGGCAATTCAATCTTTCAAAGTGAAAGTTGCTGCCAACGATGCACCAGTAATTATTTCTAACCCTATTATCAATGTTACTCAAGGGCAAGACTACCGCTATGATATTCGAGCGACAGATGCTAATGGCGATCGCCTCACCTACAGTTTAGTTAATACTCCACAGGGAGTTATTGTTGATAACTTAGGTCGCCTCACCTGGAAGCCAAATAATTTAGGTCAGTATCCCATTACCATCAAAGTCGAAGATGGACGTGGCGGAGTTGCTACCCAATCTTACAACTTAACTGTCGCCAGTGATACAGAAGCACCACTAGTTGATTTAGGTAATAACGGTAGTTTATTCAAACCAGGAGAAACCCTAAAACTTCAGGTACGGGCTACTGACAATGTGGGTGTAAAATCCCTCAACCTCACCTTCAATGGTTCACCATTGGTACTCAATCCCGGACAATTCATTGCTGGAAATATCCAAACAGCTACGGTTACACTCAATCAATCTGGTGTCTTTGAAGTTTTGGCTCAAGCCAGAGATGCGGCGGGTAATATTGGTACAAAATCGCTGCAAGTGCGTGTATTCGCCCCCGCAGACAATCAAGCTCCAGTAGTCACTATTGATACATCTAAATTCCAGGCAACTGGCGGACTCATCACCAATTTGACGGATCTTGTCGGTACTGTCACCGATGATAATTTGGAATTTTATCGGGTAGAGTATGCCCCAGTCAGTCTGATTGACCTGAATAATCCTGCGGAAGCTGACCCCGACTATATCATCATTGCTCAGGGTAATAGCAATCGAGTAAATGCAGTTCTCGGTCAAATTGACCCGACTATTCTCCGCAATGACAGTTACTTTTTCCGAGTCACTGCACAGGATGTCAACGGACTAATTACCAGTGAAGGGGTAGTTCTGAGTATTTCAGGTGAAAATAAACCCGGACGCTTTGCTTTATCATTCACTGATTTATCTATTCCGTTAACAGGAATCCCGATTGAAATACAACGTCGTTACGATAGCTTGGATGCAAAATTCTCTGGTGACTTTGGTTATGGTTGGAGTTTAGGTTTCCAAGATGCTCAAATTCAAGAAGCTTCCTCGACTGGTGTAGATTTAAGCCTTGATGATTTCTTCGGCGGTAACTCCTTTACAGTTGGTACTCGCGTCACTTTAACTACACCTGATGGTCGTCGTGTTGGTTTTACCTTTAATCCCATACCTGATGGTGGTGGGTTACTGGGTGTGCGTTACAAACCCAACTTTACACCGGATGCAGGTGTTTATGACAAGTTGGAAGTAGACTATACACCTTTAACAGTCCGTAGTAATGGTTCCACGGGACTATATTTGTTTGGCTTTACTTACAACCCCTCACAGTATCGCCTCATTACTAGGGATGGAACTACTTACCGCTACGACCAGTACCAAGGGCTTTTAGATATTACTGACCGCAATAGTAATAAGCTAACTTACACTAATGCAGGTATTTTCAGTTCTACTGGTCAATCTATCACCTTCAAGCGCGATGCCCAAGGGCGGATTACAGAGATTATTGATCCGGCTGGTAAAGCGATCTCTTACAGTTATGATGCTCAGGGTAACTTAGTAAGTGTGAGCGATCGCAACAGCAATAAAACGCAGTTTGTCTACGATACTCAACTCCCAAGTTACTTAACTGAGATTATTGACCCACTGGGACGTAAGGGTGTACGGACTGAGTATGATGAGCAAGGACGATTAGCCAGGATTATTGATGGCAATGGTAATATAACTAATCTTGGCTTTGACACCAATGCTTCAGTACAAACTATTACTGATGGGTTAGGTAATAGAACAACGCTGATTTATGACAATCGCGGGAATATTATCAGTGAAATTAATGCTTTGGGCGGTGTCACACAAAGAACTTATGATGCCAATAATAATCTTCTAAGTGCCAAAGACCCACTGAATAATACAACAACTTATACCTATGACAGCAGGGGGAATCTACTCACCCAAACCAATGCGTTAAATCAAACTACAACTTACACCTATAATAACCTTAACCAAGTTTTGACGGTAACTGACCCCCTTGGTAACACAACCCAAAATACTTACGACAGCCAAGGTAATCTTGTCAGCCAAAGGGATGCAGCCGGAAATACAACTACTTATGTTTACGACGGTAGGGGGAATGTTACAACAGTCACCAGTCCTCAAAGCCAGACAACCAAGTATCAGTATGATAGCCAAGGTCGCATAACAGGTATCATTGATGCGCTCAACCAGAAAACTGGTATGACCTACGATGGTAACGGAAACTTATTGAGCATTACTACACCTTTAGGCAATACTACTCGCTTTAGTTATGATGCGGAAGGTCGTCCCACTAGCGTTACCGATGCGTTAGGTAATGTTAGCCGAATTGAGTACAATGCGCTAGGCGATCGCACTGCCACAATTGACGCTTTGGGTCGTCGCAGAGAATTTAGATACGACCCCCAAGGACAGTTAACCCAAAATCGCTACCCTGACGGTACAACTGAGCAATTTACCTACGATGCTAATGGACGACGGACAAGTTATACAGACAGGGGTGGACGGACAACTATCTTTGTTTATGATGCGCTAGGTCGTTTAATTGAAACTATTGCGCCTGACGGTACACCAGATAATCTGACTGATAACCCCAGGACTCGTAATGAATATGATGCGGCTGGTCGTTTAACTGGTTTTATTGACGAGCGAGGAAATCGCACCGAGTACGGATATGATGCGGCTGATCGTCAAATCCTCGTCCGTGATGCTTTAGATAATCTCACCCGCTATGCTTATAATGCGGCAGGTGAACTAATAACAATTACTGATGCTCTCAATCGCGCCACTCAGTTTGTTTATGACCCATTAGGTCAAGTCGTAGAAAATCGCTACCCTGATGGCACAAAAACAATTACGACTTATGATGCGCTAGGTCGGGTAATTGCGGAAACAGACCAAGCTGGTATTACTACTCAGTTTGAATATGATGCCCTCGATAGACTAACGGCTGTGGTTGATGCCCTTGGTCAACGTACAGAATACAGTTACGATGCAGACGGTAATTTACTTAGCCAAAAAGATGCTAAAGGTAACACAACCGCATATCAGTATGATGTAGTCAATCAGCGTCTTGCAACTATATTACCCTTGGGTCAACGTTCAACGACAACCTATGATGCAGTTGGCAATATCAGCAGCGTTACTGATTTTAATGGCAAAACTATCACTTATACATACAACACCAATGACCAAATAGTTGCAGAAGGCTTTGCTGATGGCAGTTCTGTTACTTACACTTACACGCCAACATTGCAAAGGGCAACTGTAACAAATGCTAGAGGCGTAACAAGATACACTTATGATCAACGCGATCGATTAACATCACGTACTGAAGTTGATGGCAGAACTATTAGTTACACCTACGATTTAGCTGGTAATCGCATATCCTTAACAACTCCTGCGGGGACAGTTGGTTATAGCTATGATGCCCTAGACCGGATGCAGACGGTTACAGACCGCAGAGGTGGGGTAACAAAGTATATATATGATGCTGTTGGTAATTTAGTTCGGACTGAATTACCCAACAACACGGTAGAAACTCGTCAATACGATAGCGTAGACAGGCTGATTGCTGTAGAACAAAGAGGAACTTCTGGGTTAATTGCAGGCTTTGAATACACCCTGGGGCCAGCAGGAAACCGTTTAGCGGTGAAAGAAGCTAATGGACGACAGGTTAATTACACTTATGATCAACTCTATCGTCTTGTAACTGAAGCAATTTCTGATGCGACAGCCGGAAATCGCACGATTAGTTACACCTATGATGCAGTAGGAAATCGTCTCACACGCAATGATTCTGTTGAGGGTGTGACAACATATACCTACGATAACAATGACAGACTGATACAAGAAATCCTCAATGGTACAGTCACTGAATACACCTACGATGAAAATGGTAGCACCCTGTCTGTTAAAGTTAACGGCACAGACACAGTAAATTACAGATGGGATGATAAAGGACGCTTAATTGCTGTAGATGTTATTACAGCCGAAGGTACAGAGCGTATTGAGTACCGTTATGATGCTGACGGTAATCGGGTAACGGTAATTGTCAACGGGAAAGAAACGCGTTATTTAATTGATACCGAAGAAGATTATGCTCAGGTCGTGGAAGAATACGCACCTGATGGGACAACCCTGAAGTCCTACGTTTATGGTCTAGATTTAATTTCTCAAGAAGACCAGCAGGGTGAGCAGTCTTTCAATCATGCAGCTGGTTTGGGTTCTGTAAATGCGGTTACTGATAGCAATGGTAATGTTACTGACCGCTATGTTTACGATGCCTTTGGTCGGTTGATTGGGCAACAGGGTAGTACAGATAATGATTTCCGCTTTACTGGGGAGCAATTTGATGAAAATAGCAACCTGTACTATTTAAGGGCAAGGTATTATGACCCTGATAATGGACGGTTTATTTCTAGGGATTCCTTTGAAGGTTTCCAAGATGATCCTTTGTCGTTACATAAGTATACTTATGCACATAATAATCCAGTTAATTTAACTGACCCTAGCGGTAATGCTGTAGCTGTAGAGTACAGAGTTTTAATACAAACAGTTACTCCAATTATTGCTATTCAAGCATTACGTTTCGGTCTGAGACAAATATTGCGTGAGCTAATCAGGGAGTTAGCGATTTTGCCAATGACACCTGGCCCTATGGATGCGGCAGAGAATGCTGATAAAGGAGCAAGTCAGGGAGCTAGAGGCAATGCTGGAAATAATGGCGATAATGGTGATGGTGGTGATAATGGTGATGGCGGTGATAATGGTGATGGTGGTGATAATGGTGATGGTGGTGATAATGGTGATAATGGTGATAATGGTGATAATGCTCCAAAACCCTCTCAAAATTTTGAGCCACCAACAAACCCTCCTCAGCAACCAGTTATTCCTCCTAATTATGTTTCTGAACCGGGTTCTAGAGGAGGTACAATTTATCGACCCCCCGGTACTACTGGCAACCCCAATACTATTCGTGTAATGCCACCAACTCAACAATATCCAAGAGGGTATTACAGACAGTACAATTCTTATGGACAACCAATTAATCCAGCCACAGGGAAACCTGGTACGGCGAGCCAAACACATATTCCCTTACCATAATAAAATTACTAAAAACTATGCAAGCATCAATGGAGTCTAATTTCTTTGACTTTATGATTAATAAAGAACTAATACAAGTATGTGTAGGTCTTTTCCAAGTAATTTTGAAATTTACAGATGAGCTAAATGTTTCAATAGAAAATACCTACTATATTGATTATGGATCGGGATCTGTTGAGGCAAGTGGGGATAATATTAATGATTCTAAAAATTTGCTCGTTTTGCTTGGAAAATCAATATTTTCGGCTGAGAATGTAGAAGAAGATCAGCACATATTAATTACTTTTTCTGATAACTATAGTTTAAAGTTAATACCAGACAAATTAGGAGGAGAATCATATTCAATAACATATAAAGAAAAGGAAATATTTGTATAAACAAAATTACATTTTTCAAGAAATATGCTCATCTTCATATTTAGTGCGATCGCCTATTTTATAGTGTGTGTTAGGTGGTGAAAATATTTGAGAAAAATCATCATTCACCGTAACGCACCTTAACATTGAATTTTATCGGTGGTTTATGCGATTGCTCACTCACCGCACACCTATTCAGAAAGTGCGTTAATGTTAGCTTACCGTAGGCGATCGCTATGATTAGCTTGTGGAGAATTGGAGCGATATCCAAACAATTAAGCCAAAAGAGAAAATGGGCAAAGCTCCGTCTTTTTTGCGATTCTTTCTGACTACGGTGATCGCTGAAGTTTATGCTAAATTCTTAACAGACTTAATACCTGTGTTACACCACTGAATCAAAAGCCAACGGTCAGATTCTTTATCTAGTGATGGCTTCAGACGAAACGCAAAAAATTCTTCCCAAGCATCTACGCCGTGTCTAGCTACAAATTCCTTTTCAAGTTTTTTAAAGCTTTCCCAATTGTTTGATGTATCGAGAACAAAAGCAAATAACACATTTAATTATTGGGTGGAAATTCTGAGAGAAATTTTACCAGCGTCCCAAATAGAAGAAGCAAAGAAAGATGAGCAAAAATACCAAGAATTATGCGAACGACTGAGTGAGTATGAATTGATAATAGATAGTGCAGAACAAGCCATAGCTAGACCAAGTGATTATCAAGAGCAGAAAAAATATTATTCGGGCAAGAAGAAAATGCACACTCTAAAAAATCAATTTATAGTATTGCCAGGAGGTCAAGATATAGTTGATGTTTGTATTGGAGAGTTAGGTAAAATCAGCGATATTAAACTATTTAGAAATAATCGCCAAAACCTGGATGCCAAACAAAGATTCCTGGGAGACAAAGCTTATATAGGGGAAGAATTTATTACCACTCCTTATAAAAAAACCAAAAAAGCTGAACTTTCCAAGATTCAAAAAGAAGAAAATCAAAAATTATCTTCCAGAAGAATTGGTGTTGAACATCTCATCTGTAGAGTCAAAACTTTTCGAGTAGCTCGTGATAGATTTCCTTTAGCTCGACATCGTTATCATCAAGTGATAATGGCGGTATGTGGATTAGTTAGGTTGCATCTAAATTATTCGTTTATACCAAGTCATGCTCTTTGAATTATCAGCCTTTAGATTTTCTTTTTTAGAAAGCTATGTGGCTCTCCCAGACTTGGGCTGATAAATTAACCCTAAAAAATGGCTGAAACAATTGACATAACAAGGTTTTTCCAAAATAGAATTAAAAATTTAATAAAAATTTACTTTATTAATCTTGAATCCCAGACTATGTAAGGATTTAACCTAGTATCAAGTATTAATTTATTATATCTAGTCTAGGAGAGCCAGCTATGTTTCTGAAAACTTTGAATAATTTTGGTATTTTCATCCCCAAAACCTTATTTTTGCGTTCAGCCAGAATTAGTGTTTCATCCCAGTTATAGTTCGTGTAACGCCTTCACAGTCAGCTTTTTATCTTTTGTGGACAAGTCTAATTGCGATCTGCTATGGCAATCAGCATTGGAATTAATTCAGTAATTGATATGGAGAGTACGGTTTCACTCATCTGGATGGTTCTCAAAAATACAAATTATTGGTAAAATTTATGCTTTAGTGTCAAACATTCAAAAGTCTCTGCCGTACCGCCATCGCCGCCGCCGAAGCTATTTCTTCCCAATCTTCATGATTCAAAATTTTATGTAATAAATCGCGCAAAACTTCATGATTTT